>CAZFKW010000177.1:1868-7956 GCA_964519795.1 uncultured Ramlibacter sp.
TGGACCTGCTGCCGTTTGCGCTGAACAAATACGGCATCAGCTCTGAAGACGTGCGGGCCGGCCTGCAGGCCAGCAGCGCCAACCGGCCCAAGGGCGAGATCGAGGCGTCGGGGCGCAGGCTGCAGATCTACACCGGCAGCGGGGCCAACGGCACGACGCTGCTGGAAGTCGGCATGATCGCACCGCCACCGTTACCAGCGGCAGCTGCTGCGCCTCCAACTCCGGGCTCGCAGGAGCCCCTGGCAAACGGGAACGGGCAAGCGGCATCCGCCACCGCGCCGCAGCGAGCCGCGTCCGCCACGCCCGGCCCGCGCAACAAGGTCTCCGCCGCCGACTACCGCGGCCTGGTCGTCGCCTGGCGCGACGGCGCCGCCGTGCGCCTGCAGGACATTGCCGAAGTCTCCGACAGCGTCGAGAACATCAATACCCTGGGCCTGTTCAACGGCGACCCGGCCGTCATCGTGCTGGTCACGCTGCAGCCGGGCGCCAACGTGATTGAAACGGTGGATGGCGTGCGCGCACTGCTGCCCGAACTGCAGGACCAGCTGCCCGACGACATCAAGCTGTCAGTCGCTTCCGACCGCACCAACTCCATCCGCGCGGCGCTGCATGAGGTGGAGATCACGCTGCTGATTGCCATCGTCCTGGTGGTGCTGGTGGTCAGCGCCTTCCTGCGCAGCGCGCGGGCCACGGTGATCCCCGCCGTTGCGACGGTGGTCTCGCTGCTGGGCACCTTCTGCGTGATGTACCTGCTGGGCTTCTCGCTGAACAACCTCAGCCTCATGGCGCTTACCGTGGCGACGGGCTTTGTGGTGGACGATGCCATTGTGGTGCTGGAGAACACCAGCCGCCATATCGAGGCCGGCATGGACCGCTTCAAGGCCGCGTTGCTGGGCGCCAAGGAGGTGGGCTTCACCGTGCTGTCGATCAGCCTGTCGCTGGTGGCGGTGTTCATCCCGCTGCTGTTCATGGGCGGGCAAGTGGGGCGGCTGTTCCGCGAGTTTGCCGTCACGCTGTCGGCGGCGGTGATGATCTCACTCGTTATCTCGCTCACCACAACGCCGATGATGTGCGCCTGGCTGCTCAAGCCCGGCCTGCCTGACAAGAAGCCCAACTGGCTGTCCCGCGGGTTGGAGCGTGGCTTTGCGGGCCTGCAGCGTGCCTATGAATACAGCCTGGACTGGGCGTTGCACCTGCGCTGGCTGGTGATGCTGATCCTCGGCCTGGTCGTGGTCCTGAACGTGTACCTGTTCGTGAACATTCCCAAGGGCTTCTTCCCCAATCAGGACTCGGGGCAGATCCAGGGCGGCTTGCGCGCCGACCAGAGCATCTCGTTCACCGCCATGCAGGCCAAGCTCAAAGAGATTGTGGACATCATCCGCGCCGACCCGGCCGTGGACACGGTGGTGGGCTTCACTGGCGGCGGGCGCGCGGGTGGCGGCTTCATGTTTGTCAATCTCAAGCCCAAGGCCGAGCGCGGTGGGGTTAGCGGCCAGGCCGTCATCGCACGTCTGAGGCCGCAGCTCGCTGCCGTCACCGGTCTGAGCCTGTTCCTGAACACCGTGCAGGACCTGCGCATGGGCGGGCGCTCCAGCAGCTCGACCTACCAGTACACCCTGAAAAGCGACAACGCGGCCGACCTCAAGCTATGGGCCACGCGCCTGGCCGAGGCCATGAAGAACCAGGAAGCGCTGCTGGACGTGGACACCGACCAGCAGGAGAACGGGGTCGAGGTGTTTGTGGAGGTGGACAAGGACTCCGCCAAGCGCCTGGGCATCAGCTCGCGCGACGTGGATAACGCGCTGTACAACGGCTTCGGCCAGCGGCAGGTGGCCACCATCTATGGCGACCTGAACCAGTACAAGGTGATCATGGGTGCGGCGCCGCGCTACATCAGGAGCCCGGAGGCGTTGAAGGACATTTATGTGCCGGCCAATGCGGTGGCGGCTACTGCGGCAACGTCCACCGCCGCGAATGGCACTTCCACGGCCTCCAGCAACGTCATCAACCCCGGCCTGCGCGACCAGTCCACCGGCACGGCGCTGAGTTCCTCGGCGCGCACCATGGTGCCGCTGTCGGCCATTGCGAAGTTCTCGGAACGGCCGACGGCCAGCTCCATCTCCCACCAGGACGCCGAGCTGGCCACGACCGTCTCGTATAACCTGGCCGAGGGCGCCACACTGGCGGACGGGCAGAACGCGGTGCGCGCTGCAGAGGCGTCCATCAGCATGCCCATCAACGTGCGCGGCAGCTTCCAGGGTACGGCGCGCGCCGCGCAGGACTCGCAGAAGGAGCAGCCGCTGTTGATCCTGGCGGCCATCATCGTCATCTACATCGTGCTGGGCGTGCTGTATGAGAGCTTGATCCACCCCATCACCGTGCTGTCCACCTTGCCGTCGGCGGGCGTGGGTGCGGTTCTGGCGCTGTTGATCTTCAAGCTCGACTTTTCCATCATGGCGCTGATCGGGGTGTTCCTGCTCATTGGCATTGTGAAGAAGAACGCCATTTTGATCATCGACTTTGCGCTGGATGCCGAGCGCTCGCGCGGCCTCACGCCGCTGGAGGCCGTGCGCGAGGCCTGCCTGCTGCGCTTCAGGCCCATCCTGATGACCACCATGGCAGCCGGCCTGGGCGCCTTGCCACTGGCCATCGGCTTCGGCGAAGGGGCAGAGCTGCGCAGGCCGCTGGGCATCGCCATCATCGGCGGGCTGATTGCCAGCCAGGTGCTCACCCTGTTGACCACACCCGTTGTGTACCTGCTGCTCGACAAACTGCGCCGCCGCAGCCCGCTGGAGCGCGAGCTGAGCCACCATGGCGATGCTCCTCCGCCGACTGACCCAGGCTCTGGACCTTCCGGCCAGTCCGGACCTTCCGGCCAGTCCGGCGGCCAGCTACGACCGCAACCCACATGAGCCTCGTTATGCGACCCCTCCAATCTGTCACCAAGCCCTTTGCGGCTGTCATTGCGGACTTGATCCGCAATCCACGCAGGCGCGCTGCCATGCCACATCGCGTAGCGGCGCTGACCCTGGCCCTCGCAATGGCCGGCTGCGCCGTCGGCCCCACCTACGACAAGCCGCCCAGCGTGGACACCCCCGTCGCCTTCAAGCAAGGGCAGGGCGCCTGGGTCCCCGCCGTGCCCGCCGACACGCTGGAGCGCGGCCCGTGGTGGCAGCTGTTCAACGACCCGGTGCTCAACGACCTGGCCTCGCGCGTGGAAGTGTCCAACCAGAACATTGCAGCCTCCGTCGCAGCCTATGCGCAGGCCCGCGCGCTCGTCGCCGAGCAGCGCGCATCCCTGCTGCCGACCGTCACGCTGGGCGGAGGCGCCGACCGCAGCGGCGGCCGCAGCAGGGCAGAAGGCAACAGCTTCCAGGTCAACCTGGGCGCCAGCTGGGAGCCCGACCTGTTCGGCCGCCTGCAGCGCGGCGTCAACACCGTGGTGGCCGGCGAGCAGGCCAGCGCAGCCGACCTGGCCGCTGCCAGGTTGGCTGTTCAGGGTGAGCTGGCCGTGAACTACTTCAACCTGCGCCAGCAGGACGCGCAGCGTGCCCTGCTCGCCCAGACCATCACGGGCTACGAACGCGGCCTGCAGATCACCAACAACCGCTACACCGCCGGCGTCGTCGCCCGCACGGACGTGCTGCAGGCCGAGACCCAGCTGGCCAATGCGCGGGCAGAGCAGCTGGGCCTGGAGCGGCAACGGGCGCAGCTGGAGCATGCAATTGCCGTGCTGGTGGGCCAGGCGCCCGGAAACTTCTCGCTCGCGCCGCGCGTGGACGTGGCCTTGCCGGCACCTGTGAACATGAGTGTGAATGCACAGGCGGGTGCGCAGCCTGCGACGGGCGGCGCGCCAGCAGTTGCCTTGGGCACTGTGCCTGATGTCCCCATCGAAGTCCCTTCCACCCTGCTGCAGCGGCGCCCTGACATCGCTTCCGCCGAACGCCGCGTGGCGCAGGCCAACGAGCAGATCGGCATCGCGCAGACGGCGTACTACCCGAGCTTCAGCCTGTCCGGCTCTGCGGGCTTGGGCGCTGCCAGCATTGGCGACCTGTTCAGCGTCTCCAGTCTTGTCTGGGGCCTGGGCGTCTCGCTTGGGCAAACGCTGTTCAGCGGCGGTGCAAGATCAGCGCAGGTAGAAGGCGCGCGTGCGGGCTTCGACCAGGCCGTAGCCAACTACCGCCAGACCGTCCTCAGCGCCTTCCAGCAGGTAGAGGACCAGCTCATCGCCTCCCGCATCCTGGCCCAGCAACTCACCCTCCGCCAGCAGGCCAGCCGCGCAGCCGACCAGGTCGAGCAGCAGGTCATCAACCGTTACCAGGCAGGGCAAGTGGGGTTCACCGAAGTCATCAATGCCCAGGCCACGGCCCAAAGCGCCAGGCGCAACCTCATCCAGCTTCAGTCCGACCGCCAGGTGGCGGCGGTGACGCTGATCCAGGCGCTTGGCGGCGGCTGGAGAAATTAATTGGGGTCAGATTCCAATTATCACGATGCGGAATCGCAGCTCAACCAGGCCGACGCGTCTTCGGCTTGTAGTCGCAGTATTTCGCCACCGCGCACTCCCAGCATCTTGGCGTGCGCGCGATGCACACATAGCGCCCATGCAGGATCAGCCAGTGATGAGCGTGCAGCATGAACTGCGGCGGGATGCGTTTGAGCAGCTTCAGCTCCACATGCAGCGGCGTCTTGCCGGGCGCCAGGCCGGTTCTGTTGCCGAGGCGGAAGATGTGCGTGTCCACCGCCATGGTCGGCTCGCCGAACACTACGTTCAACACCACGTTGGCCGTCTTGCGGCCCACGCCCGGTAGCGCCTCCAGCTCCTCGCGCGTGCGCGGCACCTCGCCGCCGTGCTGCTCGACGAGGATGCGGCAGGTCTCCATCAGGTTTTTTGCCTTGCTGCGGAAGAGGCCGATGGTCTTGATGTAGTCCTCAAGTTTCGGCAGGCCAAGCTTGAGGATTTTTTCGGGTGTGTTGGCCACGGGGTAGAGCACACGCGTGGCCTTGTTGACGCCGACGTCGGTGGCCTGCGCCGACAGCAGCACAGCCGCCAGAAGCTCGAACGGCGTGGTGTATTCCAGTTCGGTTTTGGGCTCGGGGTTGGCGGCCTGCAGCGTAGCGAAGAAGGGCCCGATGAATTCGCGTTTCATGACAAGCCCTCCACGAACCGCTCTGCCTGCTCCAGCATGCCCAGGCGGATTGGCCGAAACACACCCGGCGGGAAGCCCGGCGGCAGCACGGCCTCCACACGCTCCAGCGCGTCGGGCACCTGCAACACCATGCCCACCATCTGGTCGAAGGCCTCCGGTATGCCGGCCTGCCGCGCCAGGCCCTGCCAGTGCCGCGTCTGGATCTCGTGCAGGTGGTAGTGCGTGTTCTTGCTGCGGATGGCCATGGCCAGCTTGGCACGCCGGTATGCAAGCAGGTTGGGTCCGTTGCCGATGATGGGCCACAGCGACAGCACGTCGTACAGCGGCGTCAGGTGGTAGCCGCCGCCGCGTTCCAGGAAGATGGAGAAGTTCTTGGCGTGGCCGTCGGTGGCGGCCATGATCCAGAAGGCGAGGAGTGTTTTGAGAAAGTTGATTGTGTCGGCATGCGCATGGGTGCTGCCCGCCAGCAAGGCAAAGCATGCGGCCAGCCCGGGTCCACCGTCATTCTCGTACTTGAGGTCGCCCGGTAAGCCTGAAGCCTGGCAGAAGTCTTCTTGTGGCAGGCGGGCAATCCACCGCCCGTCGTCCATCCAGCGGCGGTCAAAGCGCTCGACGACCAGGGCCTTCCGGTTGCCGAATGTCGCCATTTCAGTGCGGGCTACATCGAGCCCCAGCTCCTTCAGCAAAGTGGCGCAGAGCCACTCGTTCTCCACCGAATCAGACATGTCCGCACGGATGTTGCCGACCAGTCCCAATGGCATTTTGAGGATATGCGTGGTAGGCGTGGCGCCCTCCGGCAGGTGCCATCGCTGCCCAATTTTGAGCAGCGCAGTCTTCTCCTGCGCACCGGCAATGGAAACCCGGAAATCTGCAGCCAGTGACTGTTCGTCGATGTCGTCAGACGTGACGTCCTGCAGGATGCCAGCGACTTGACCCTCGGT
>CAZFKW010000177.1:7966-8290 GCA_964519795.1 uncultured Ramlibacter sp.
ATGCGCAGTCGGCTGTGTGCCTGCAGGAACGAGCTGTATCGCCCCAACGCAGTCACGCCCAATCGCCGCCAGCATGTCGGCCGCGCGCGTGGAGGGCATACCAAAGCGCCGCCTGAGCCTTTCACGGATGGCCCTACTGTCCGGCAGCAGGTTGTCGAAATAGTTCTCCACCTTTGGGCCCATGACGTCGCCGCCTGCAGCCGGCAGTGGCAATGAGACAGACAGAGGCCGCGCATTGGGTGACTGGTGCCAGGCCTCGTCATAGTGAAAACCGCAGGTGCCGGTGCGCGTCCAGAACCAGACGCCCACGCGCTGGCCGTTCAT
>CAZFKW010000178.1:0-8283 GCA_964519795.1 uncultured Ramlibacter sp.
AAGATCAACGACAAGCACATCGAGGTGATCGTTCGCCAGATGCTGCGCCGCGTCCAGATCGTCGACCCGGGCGATACGCCCTTCATCACCGGCGAGCAGGTCGAGCGCTCCGAGATGCTCGACGAGAACGACCGCGCGACCGAGGCGGACAAGGTTCCGTGCAACTACATGAACCTGCTGCTGGGGATCACCAAGGCCTCCCTGTCGACCGACTCGTTCATCTCGGCGGCTTCCTTCCAGGAAACCACCCGCGTGCTGACCGAAGCGGCCATCATGGGCAAGCGCGACGACCTGCGCGGCCTGAAGGAAAACGTCATCGTCGGCCGCCTCATTCCTGCGGGCACCGGCATGGCCTACCACAAGGCACGCAAGGAAAAGGACCTGATGGACGAGGCCGAGCGCCGCGCCATTGCCGAAGCCGAAGCGGCCGACCTGGCCGGCAGCACCAGCAGTGCCACTGAAAGCAGCGAAGGCGCAACCGCCGAATAAAAGCGGCACCTGCAGTCCATCCGGAACGCCTCATGCCTTCATTGGCACGGGGCGTTTTTTTGTGGACGATGTGTGGCGGGTCCGCAGTGCCCGGGGTTGGAGTGACAATCAACAGGCACCGCCCTGGCACAGGCGAAAGTACAGGCAAAGGTACAGGCAAAGGCAAGACAAATGTCATGGTCCCTCGGTTACTGGGTTGGCGCAGCAGTCCTGCTGTTCTGGACAGTCGGTGCCTACAACCGGCTCATCCGCCTTCGGGCAGCGGCGTTGCAGGCATTCGCCGCCCTGGACGTGCGGCTGCGCGAGCAGGGGGAACTCGTGCAGTCCTGCCTGCCGGCATCATCCTCAACTGCGGCGGCGGACCCGGCCGCCAATGAAGCCGAACGCGTGGACGGGATGCCGGGCTTGTGGATGAGCCTCAACGGCGCAGCGCTGCAGTTCACCGCCACGCTCGCAGCGGCGCGGGCGCACCCGCTGGACGAGGATGCCATATCCGCCCTGCAGGCCGCGCAGGGCGTGCTGCATACGGCCTGGCAGTGCCTCCAGCAGGATGAAGCGCATGACCTGGCGGGGGCAGCCCTGCCCGAGACACTGCAGACGCGCTGGCAACAGCTGAGTGTGAACGTGCAGGCGGACACTGCGCTGTTCAATCAGCAGGTCCATGCCTACAACGAAGCCATCGGGCAGTTTCCGGCCCTGGTGCTGGCGCGGCTCTTTGCACTCAACCCCGCGCGCGCTCTCTGACGCATAAACTCATTTCCAGAAATTGGTTGCGCGCAAGCGCTGCTCATGGATACTACTAAGCGCAGATCACATCGTGCGCCCTATATTGGGTGTACCTCGCAAGAACTACATGGAGAAGAACATGATGCATAAATGGACCATGGCCGCAGCGCTCGCGGCTGCTGCCTTCGCGACCCACGCACAAACCCAGGACGCCCTCTATGTCAAGAGCCTGGCCGCCACCTGCGCGGCCTGCCACGGCACCAACGGCGGTGCCTCTGCGGGCTCCGGCGTTCCGGCGCTGGCCGGCATGCCGCGTGACTACATCATCACCCAGATGAACGCCTTCAAGTCCGGCGCACGTCCCGCAACCATCATGCACCAGTTGGCCAAGGGCTACAGCGATGCGCAGATTGCGCAGATGGCCACATACTTTGCTGCGCAGAAGAAATAAGGGGAACACATCATGATGCAACGCCGCTCCTTCCTGCAGACCTCCGCCGCGCTCAGCCTGCTGGGCCTGTCCGCCTGCGCCACCACATCCATCCCCTCCAGGGCCAAGGTCGTCGTCATCGGTGGCGGTTATGGCGGCGCCACGACCGCCAAGTACGTGCGCATGCTGTCCGACTACAAGATCGACGTCGTGCTCATCGAGCCCGAGTCCGCCTTCATCTCCTGCCCCATCTCCAACCTGGTTCTCGGCGGCAGCAAGCAGATGGCCGACATCACCACGCCGTACACGGGCCTCAACTCCAACCACGGCGTGACGGTCGTCCGCGACCGCGCGCAGGCCATTGACGGCGCAAAGAAGACCGTCACCCTGGCCGGCGGCGCCACGATCGCGTATGACAAGCTCGTCGTGTCTCCCGGCATCGACCTCATCTACAGCAGCATTGAAGGCCTGCAGGCCGCCAGTGCCTCGGGCCAGATCCTGCAGGCCTGGAAGGCCGGCCCCGAAACGCTCGCGCTGCGCCGCCAGCTTGAAGCCATGCCCGACGGCGGCGTGTATGCCATCACCATCCCCGAGCAACCCTACCGCTGCCCGCCCGGCCCGTACGAGCGGGCCTCGCAGGTGGCCTCGTACTTCAAGAAGGCCAAGCCGCGCAGCAAGGTGCTCATTCTTGACGCCAATCCCGACGTCACCTCCAAGGGTCCGCTGTTCAAGAAAGTCTGGGCCGAGCAGTACAAGGGCATGGTCGAGTACCGCGGCCAGCACAAGACCACAGCGGTCGACGTGCGCAACAGCACCATCAAGTTCGAGCTGCAGGAAGACGTCAAGGCCAGCGTCATCAATGCGCTGCCCAGCATGCGCGCCGGGGCCATTGCCGTGCAGGCAGGCCTGAACAACATGGCCAACAACCGCTGGTGCGGCGTGAATTACCTGAACTTCGAGTCCACCGCCATCAAGGACGTTCATGTATTGGGCGACTCCATCCAGATTGCACCGGGCATGCCCAAGAGCGGCCACATGGCCAACAGCCAGGGCAAGGTCACGGCGGCCGCCATCGTGGCGCAGCTGTCCGGCTGGCAGGTCAACCCCGCGCCCATGCTCAACAACACCTGCTACAGCTTCGTGGACGACGCAAACGTTGTGCATGTGGCCAGCGTGCATGAGTATGTCGTGGCCGAGAAAACCTTCAAGACCGTGGCCGGCTCCGGCGGCGTCAGCCCCGGCCCAACGACACTGGAAGGCGTGTACGCCATGAACTGGGCGAAGAACATCTGGGCAGATACCCTGGCGTAGCCCCTGCAGAGCAAGCGGTATCTCTCGTAATCCGTTCGGGCTAGGCCATCCCCGTTCGGGCTGAGCTTGTTGAAGCCCTCGTGCGATATACCGCGCCTGCAACAATGGAGTCATGGCAATTCCTATCCCCCTCTGGCGGCAGCTTCAGGCTGCCGCTTCCATTCTGGTATCCGTGCGCGGCGGCGAGTCGGCGACGGCGGCCATTGCGCGAATGGAGGGGGAGCTGCGGCCCGGCGTCCAGTCCCTCGTGTTCCATGTGCTGCGCGGGTTGGGGCGTGCCGAGGCATTGCGCAAGCAGCTGGCCGGCCGAGCGCCGCCGCCACAGGCCGATGCATTGCTGTGCACCGCTCTGGCGCTGGCCGCAGGCGAGGGCGACGCACCCTATGAAGCCTTCACCCTCGTAGACCAGACAGTCGAAGCCGCCAAACGCAACCACGGCACGCGCAAGCAGGCCAGCTTCATCAATGCCTGCCTTCGCCGCTTCCTGCGCGAGCGCGACGCGCTCATGGAGGTGGCCGGCAATGATCCCGTGGCCCAGTGGAACCACCCGCGCTGGTGGATCAACCGCCTGCGCCAGGACCACCCGGCCCACTGGCAGGACATCCTGCGGGCCAGCAACACCCGGGCACCGATGACGTTGCGGGTAAATGCCCGCAAGGCCACGCAGGCGCAGCAACTGGCCGTGCTCGCCGCCGCAGGGATTGAAGCCACGGCAGTCGGCACACAGGGCATCATCCTGGCCAAGGCCCGTCCGGTGCAGGACATACCCGGCTTCAACGAGGGTGTGGTGTCGGTGCAGGACGCCGCAGCGCAGATGGCCGTGCAGCTCCTGCTGGGACAGACAGCCTCCACATCGGTCGGGCTGAGCTTGTCGAAGCCCTTCCACAAGCTCAGGGCGAGCGGGTTTGAGGCAGGCGGTGGGCTTGGGGCGTGCGGTGGGCACGATGTGGACGGCGGGAGTGATGCGATGGCCAACAAGACTGCTGCACCATCGGATCCCCACCCCCGCATCCTCGACGCCTGTGCCGCTCCCGGCGGCAAGACGGCCCATCTTCTGGAGCTGGCCGACTGCGACGTGACCGCGCTGGACGTGGACCCCTCCCGCTGCGAGCGCATCCACCAGAACCTGCAGCGCCTGGGCCTGGCCGCCACCGTCGTTGCAGCAGACGCCTCCAGGCCCTCAGACTGGTGGGATGGTGTGCCGTTCGACGCCATCCTGCTGGACGCACCCTGCACCGCGTCCGGCATTGTGCGCCGCCACCCCGACGTGCGCTGGCTGCGCCGCGAGACCGACATCGCCCAACTCGCCGGCATCCAGGCCGTCTTGCTGCGCGCGCTGTGGCCCCTGCTCAAGCCCGGCGGGCGGCTCCTGTACTGCACTTGCTCGGTGTTCCGGGCCGAGGGAGACAACCAGGTACAAACGTTTGTTGCGCACAACACCGACGCCTTTTTGCGGCCATCGCCCGGCCATTTAACGCCCCGAATCGGGGCAAACCCCGATGCTGTCCGGGACAATGCAGAAGGTGATCATGACGGTTTCTTTTACGCGCTGCTTGAAAAACGCATGGCTTGAAGTTGCCGCAAGGCTGCGCTGCGGCCTGAAAGCGTTGATGGCGCTGCTGGCCGGCACGATGATGGTCATGGCGTCCGCACTGGCCGACGTCGCCCCGCCCGAAATCACCCAGCTGCGCGTCGAGCGCACCGAAGACGGCGTCTATCTCACGGCGGCCGTCCGCTTTGACCTCCCCCCCGTGGTGGAAGACGCCCTGGTCAAGGGCATCCCGATGTTTTTTGTGGCCGAGGTGGAGCTGAACCTGAACCGCTGGTACTGGACCGACAAGAAAATTGTCTCCGAGGCTCGCCACTTCCGCCTGGCCTACCAGCCGCTCACGCGGCGCTGGCGGCTGAACGTCTCGCCCACGCCCATCACCAACGCCGGCCTGGGCGTCACCCTGAACCAGACCTATGAATCACTGCCCGACGCCATGGCCGCCATCAAGCGCATTGCCCGCTGGAAGATCGCAGAAGCCAGCGAGATGGACCCTGAAGCCCAGCACAACGTGAACTTCCGGTTCCGGCTGGACGTGTCGCAGCTGCCCCGGCCGTTCCAGATTGGCGCGGTGGGCCAGTCAGACTGGAACGTCTCCGTCAGCCGCAACCAGCGCCTCATCTGGGAGAACGGCAAGTGAGCCAGCCGCAGCCCCGGGATGCTGGGCAGGCCGCAGACGCTGCGGAGCGGCAGGCGCTGCAAACCTCGCGCACCATCCGCTGGACAGTTGGCATTGGTGGCGCCGCCATGATGGCCATAGGCCTGGTGTTGCTGCTGCTGCTGACCCAAGCCACCAACAACCGCGAGCTCTACGAGCGCAACTACGCGCGGATCTTTGTCCTCAACGTTGGCGTGGCCGCGTTGCTGCTCGTCGTCATTGTCTGGATTGCGGTGCGCCTGGCCATAAGGATGCGCCAGGGCAAGTTCGGCAGCCGCCTGCTGGTCAAGCTGGCAATGATCTTTGCGCTGGTGGGCTTTTTGCCCGGCCTGATGATCTACGTCGTGTCTTACCAGTTTGTCTCGCGCTCCATAGAAAGCTGGTTTGACGTCAAGGTCGAGGGCGCGCTGGATGCCGGTGTGAGCCTGGGCCGGGCCACGCTGGACACACTGGCCAACGACCTGGCCGGCAAGACGCGCGCGGCCACCGCCCAGCTGGCCGACACGCCTGACGCCGCCGCCGGCCTCACGCTGGAGCGCATCCGGGACCAGCTGGCCGCAACGGACGTCATCCTCTGGACGTCCGCCGGCCAGCTCATCGCCAGCGCGGGCCAGTCCAGCTTGCTGCTCAACCCTGAGCGACCCACGCCGCAACAGCTGCGCAACACCCGCTCGCAACGATCGGTCGCCATGATCGAAGGCCTGGACGACCCGGGGCTGCAAAGCGTGGGCAGCGCGCGCATCAAGGCGCTGGCCGTCGTGCCCACCACCAGCTTCGGCCTGCTGGCCGAGCCGCGCTTTTTGCAGGTCACGCAGCCACTGCCGGCCACACTGGTGGCCAACGCCATAGCCGTGACAGAAGCCAACCGCGAATACCAGGAGCGGGCCCTGGCCCGCGACGGCCTGCGCCGCATGTACATTGGCACGCTCACGCTCAGCCTGTTCCTGGCGGTGTTCGGCGCCATCCTGCTGGCCATCTTGCTGGGCAACCAGCTGGCGCGGCCGCTGCTGGTGCTGGCCCACGGCGTGCGCCAGGTCGCGGCCGGGGACCTGACGCCCAAGGCCGCCCTGCAGGGCAAGGACGAACTCGGCGGCCTGACCCGGTCATTCGCCGAAATGACGCAGCAGCTGGCCGACGCGCGCGGCGCCGTCGAGAAAAGCATGGAGCAGGTGAATGCCGCCCGCGCCAACCTGCAAACCATCCTGGACAACCTGACCGCCGGCGTCGTGGTGCTGGACGCCAAAGGCGCCATCCTCTCGTCCAACCCCGGCGCCACGCGCATCCTGCGTGCGCCCCTGGCCGCACACGAGGGCCAGCTGCTGGCTGAAGTGCCCGGCCTGGAAGACTTCGGCAAAAAGGTCCAGTCGCAGTTTGACGAATTCCTGGGCGAGCGCGCCGAGCACGGGCTGGACCACTGGCAGAAATCATTCGAGCTCAACCCCGCCGGCACCGGCCAGCCGCAAAACACCACCACCCTGGTCGCACGCGGCGCCCAAATGCCCGGCACGGCGCGCCTGCTGGTGTTTGACGACATCTCTGAAATAGTCTCGGCCCAGCGCGCCCAGGCCTGGGGCGAGGTGGCCCGGCGCCTGGCGCATGAAATCAAGAACCCGCTCACGCCCATCCAGCTGTCCGCCGAGCGGCTGGAGATGAAGCTCACCGGCAAGGTCGCGCCGCCCGAGCAGGCCATGCTCACCAAGTCGGTCAAGACCATCGTCGACCAGGTAGACGCCATGAAGCGCCTGGTCAATGAGTTCCGCGACTACGCGCGCCTGCCCGCCGCCGTGCTGAAGCCCGTGGACCTGAACGCGCTGGTGGCTGACGTGATGCAGCTGTATGGCGGCAGCCACGAGGAAAGCCTGCACGGCAGCCAAGGCGGCACTCACGGTGAAAGCCCCACAACCCATGCGGAAGTTCCCATCCACATGGAGCTGCAAGCCAACTGCCCGTTGGTCATGGGCGACGCCGAGCAGCTCCGCCAGGTCATCCACAACCTGCTGCAGAACGCGCAGGACGCCACCGAGGGCCGGCCTGAGCGCAAGGTGACCATACGCACGCAGTGCAACGAAGCCGCGCAGCGCGTGCGCCTGAGCGTGCTGGACACCGGCACCGGCTTCCCCGAGAGCATCCTGAAGCGGGCATTCGAGCCCTATGTGACCACCAAGGCCAAAGGCACCGGCCTGGGCCTGGCCGTCGTCAAGAAAATAGCCGACGAACACGGCGCCCGGGTGGACTTGTCCAACCGTATGACCGATGGGGTCGTGCAAGGCGCCCAAGTATCGCTATCATTCGCCATGGCGCAAAACGTGGCGGCCTGACAACACAGCCGGTTACATTTTCCAAAGGGACTTCACTTCAACATGGCAAACATACTGGTGGTCGACGACGAGCTGGGCATACGCGACCTGCTCTCGGAAATCCTCAACGACGAAGGCCACAACGTCGAGCTGGCAGAAAACGCCGCGCAGGCCCGGGCCGCGCGCCTGCGCAGCCGGCCCGACCTGGTGCTGCTGGACATCTGGATGCCCGACACCGACGGCGTCACCCTGCTCAAGGAATGGTCCACCACCGGCGCACTGACCATGCCCGTCATCATGATGAGCGGCCACGCCACCATAGACACAGCGGTGGAAGCCACCAAGATAGGCGCGCAGGCCTTCCTGGAAAAGCCCATTACCCTGCAAAAGCTGCTGAAGGCCGTGGAGCAGGGCCTGGCCCGCACCCCCGCCGGCAGCCCGCGCAAGCCCAACGCACCGCTGCCCATCGCGCCACAGGACCTCACCGTGGAAGCGGCCATGACGGGTGGCCAGAGCCTGCCCCCGCCCATGGACCTGGGCCCGCAAGGCCGCCAGAGCTTTGACCTGGACAAACCCCTGCGCGACGCGCGTGACGAGTTTGAGAAAGCGTACTTTGAATTCCACCTGGCCAAGGAGGGTGGATCGATGACCCGCGTGGCCGAGAAGACCGGCCTGGAGCGCACCCACCTGTACCGCAAGCTGAAACAGCTGGGCGTAGACCTCTCAAGAGGCAAGCGCTCCGCAGCCTGATATATAATTGCCGACTCACGGCCCGGTAGCTCAGTTGGTAGAGCAGCGGATTGAAAATCCGCGTGTCGGTGGT
>CAZFKW010000179.1:0-1985 GCA_964519795.1 uncultured Ramlibacter sp.
CGGCAACCTCACACTCGGCGGCCAGCTCAACGCCTTGCCCTGGAATGGCGACAACGGTGGCGTGATTGCGCTGGACGTGGCGCGCACGATGGACTTTGCGGGACAGACGCTCAATGCCGCAGCCATGGGGTTCCGCGGGGGCGGCGGGCGCCAGAGCGCGGCTGACGGCAACAACCCCTACCGGCACCGTGAAGGCGACTCGGTCACCAATGCGTCCAAGGCAGAGGGTATTGCGGGTACGCCGCGCTATGTCTGGGTGGACGACTCACCCTTCAACCGGGCCGCCATTGCAGGAACGTGGAGCGACCTGTCGGCACTGCCCACCACGGGCTATCCCGGAACGGGCACGACCGCCGACTACGACTTTGCGCGGGGCGCGCCGGGCAATGCCGGCGGTGGCGGGCAGTACTTCAACGGTGTGTATCACAACGGCGGCGGTGGCGGTGGGGGCAACGGCGGCGCAGGCGGGCGCGGCGCGTTCGGCTGGCGCTCGGCGGGATGGGGCGGGGTATCCGGCGATTACTCCAATATTGAAACCGTGACCGGCCAGCATCTGGCCGCCTTCGGCGCCTCGGCATTTGGCGGTGCGGGCGTGGGGCGCGTGGTGTTGGGCGGCGGCGGCGGCGCCGGGGACCACAATGGCAACTCCGGGTCGGTGGCCGAAGCACGCGCCCGCACCAGCGGCGCGACAGGCGGCGGCATCGTGCTCATCCGGGCCGGCGCCATGACCGGAAGCGGCAGCATTGACCTGCGCGGCGGCGACGCCAATGACAACCCGCTGAACGACGCAGCCGGTGCCGGTGGGGCCGGTGGAAGCGCCGTCATCATCAGCCCCAACTGGACGCCTGGAACGCTGGCAGTGGATGTGCGCGGCGGGCGCGGCGGCGATTCGTGGCTGGGCGGCGGCTCGGCGCACAGCGGCGGCGGGGGCGGTGGTGGCGGCGTGATCGTGCGTACGGGTGGCGTGGCAGCCAGCACTGCGGGCGGCACGAACGGGCTTACCAATGTTGCAGACGCCCCGCCTGGCGGCGCTGACCATGGCGCGCTCCCCGGCAACCCCGGGGTGAACCTGTTGATTGCCGAAGCGAGCGACCCGGTCACCAACTCGGGCTACCGTTGCCTGCCGCAGGCTGACCTGTCTATCAGCAAAGTGGCTGGCGCGAGCACCCTGTCCATCGGCCAGACGGTGGGCTTCACCATCACCGTGGGCAACTCGGGGCCGCAGCAGGCGACGGCGGCGGCGGTGGTCGACAGCCTGTCCGCCGGGCTTGGCTCGCTGACACTCCTGAGCGCGAGCGGCAGCAACCCGTCCACAACGCTCACGGCCAGCAGCATCACGGGGGGCACCACCTTCAACGGAACAGTGACCATCCCGGTGGGCCAGACGCTGACGCTGGTACTGCGCGCGGCCGCCACGTCTGACGGCCTGCGGACCAACACGGCACAGGTGAGCCCGCCGGCCAACGCGGTGGACCCCAACCTGGCCAACAACCTCTCGTCGGTGACGGTAGTGGTCGGGCCGCAGGCGGACCTGGTGGCGACGAAGGCCGCCAACACGCCCACGCTGGCCCTCGGCGGGACGACCACCTTCACGCTGACCTATGCCAACCTCGGCCCCTCGGCCGCAACGGCGGCCACCATCACGGACACGCTGCCGTCGCAGATGGGGACCTTGACGTTTGTGTCGGCAAGCGGCGTGGCGGGCGGCACGCTGACTTCTTCCAGTATTGCGGGCAACCTCTTCACGGGCCTGACCACCCTCCCCGCCTCCAGCACGCTGACGGTTGTGCTGCGCGCGGTGGCCGGCACGACGGGGGTGGTCGTGAACACGACAACCATCGCACCACCGTCTTCAGTGACGGATGCAACCCCGTCGAACAACGTCGGCACGGCGCAGCTGAACATCGGGCCGCAGGCCGACCTGAGCATCAGCAAGAGCGCGACGCCCACGGTCATCGTGGCGGCGCGCTCGCGCGTGAGCAGGA
>CAZFKW010000179.1:1995-8239 GCA_964519795.1 uncultured Ramlibacter sp.
CGACGAGCTTCACGGTCCGGGTTGTGAATTCCGGGCCGAACACGGCCACAGGCGCGACTGTCAACGACACCCTGCCCCCGGGACTGGCGGGCATGACCATCACCGCCGTCGCGACGGCAGGCGGCGGCACACTCACGGCGCGGGCCACGACGTCGTCGCAGTTCAACGGGACTTTGACGCTGCCGGCCGGCAGCACTGTGACGATTACGCTGCGCGCGATTGCGGGTGGCATTGGCACGCAGATCAACAATGCGTCGGTCACACCGCCGGCCTCGGTGATTGACACCAACCCGGCCAACAACACGGCGCAGGCGACTGTGACGATTCCGTTGTCGGCGAATGTGCAGGTGACAAAGACGAATGCGGTGACGTCGCTGGCCGGTGGAACGACGACTTCCTACACCGTGACGGTGACCAACCTCGGGCCGAATGCGGCGGATGGGTCGGTTTTGACGGACCCGCCGACTGCGGGGCTGGTATGCACGTCGGTGAGTTGCACGGCCGCGACCGGTGGCGCAATCTGCCCCGGCAGCCCGACGATTGGCGCGCTGCAGGGCGCGGGCATTGCGCTGGCTACGCTTCCGGCGAATTCGTCGCTGTCGCTGGTGGTGGTATGCGGAGTTGGGGCTACCGGGTTGCCGTAGGCATCCGGGCGGCAGTGACGCATTCCACCGTGGATGCCGGATCGACTCCGGCATGACAACTTCAATTCTGCCGCCCACACTCCAGCCGGGTGATTCAGGCCCGGGCAATCCAGCGCTGCTGCGCAGCCAGCTTCTGCACGCTGCGCCAGTCATGGCACTGAGGCGCCACGCGCGGCCAGACTCGCTGCAGGAGCTCGCATTCGGCCAGTGTGTCGGCCGCCGCCTGGTGCCGCACGGCGCAGGTGATGCCGAAGTGCGCCATCCACTCATCGAGCGATCGCGCACGGACGCCCTCGTGCGTCACAGCGCACAGGTGCTCTATGTCCACCCAGGGGTTGGGCAGTGCAGCGCCGAGCTGGGCTTGCGCATAGCGTCCGATCATGGTCTGGTCAAACACGGCATGGAAGGCCAGCAAGGGCGACGGGCCTGCGAAGTCGGCAAACGCCTGCAACGCAGCGCGCGGGTCCATGCCGTCGCGCTGGCGCTGCACGCCAATGCCGTGGAGCAGGATGTTGTCGCGGCTGGACGTGGTTTGCTGGCGCAGGACGACCTCGAAGCTGTCTGCGGGCACAACACTCAGGCGCCTGGCAGCCCAGTCCAGCTTCACGGCAATGGCCGCAATGGCCAGCAGGTTGTCACGCTTCGCGTCAAGGCCGCTGGTCTCCACGTCCAGCACGACCCAGCGCGACTCATCGACGGCCGGTGACCGCTTCCACCAGCTCACCGCTCGTAGTCCAGTTGCAGCCGCTGCTGCAGCGAGCGCGCAACGCGGAACGACTCGCGCAGGATGCGCCGGTCGATGTCGTTGAGGCTGGCAACGTCGATGCGGTTGGGCTGGTCCGAATCGACCGCTTCGTCAAGCTGCACACGCAGTCGCAGCATCTGCAGGAACTCGAAGCCGCCGGTCCAGGCCTCGAACTCATGGGCGGCCAGGCCCAGTCGTGTGCCGGCAGCCTCGAAGCGCTCGCGCGTGCCGGTTACCGTCACGCCGTGAGCCAGCGCGAAGAGGCGCGCCGCATCCACAAATATGGCCGTGCCCTGGAGCTTGAGGTCTATCGTGCCCCGTGCATCCGTATCCACGCTGCCCAGCCAGTTCAGGGGGGCGGCATGGGTCAACGCATTCATGGCCATCTGCTTGAGAAAACGCGGTGTGCGCCGGGCCGACTCCACCACTTCGGATTTCAGGGCCTCGGCCATCGCGGCATTCCCCGCCAGTGCACGGAAGTCGAAGTAGATGCTGGCATTGAGCAGGTCCTGCGGCGCGCCGTACTCGATCCAGTGCGCAAAGCGCTCGCGCCACTCCCGCAGCGTCATGCAGCAGTCCGCCTCGCCAGCCATGATGCCGCCCTTGCACAACGGGTAGCCGCATTCGTCCAGCGCCAAGTTCACATCACGCCCGAAGGCCAGCGCCGCCTCGCGTTGCGCCGCCGTCGTGCCGTCCGGCAGGATCAGCGCATTATCCTGGTCGGTGGCGACCGTCTGCTCGCTGCGGCCTTCGGAGCCAAGGGCCAGCCAGCAGTGTGTTGTGAGGTCGATGCCGTGCTCGGCCGCCTTGATCTCCAGCAGCCGGGATGTCAGCACATCGTTCAGGTGACTGATGAGCGCCGTCAGCTGGCGGGCCTGCACGCCCTGGCCGAGCAGGTTGCGCGCAAAGCGGCGGATGTCCTGCGCCACCAGTTTGAGCATATGGGTATCGGCAGCCGCGCGGATGGAGCCGCTCACCTGCTTGAGGCTGAGCCGCTGCATCGCGAACAGGTCGCGCTCGGAGACCAGACCCACCGCCACGCCATGACGCGTCACAGGCACATGGCGGATTCCGTGCGCGGACATCAGGAGCGCGGCATCCTGCGCTGTCTGCTCCACCGTGAGGCTGTGCACCGGCCGGACCATCACCCTGGACACCGGCGCGTCCAGGGGAACTTCAGCCAGGGTAACGCGGCCCAGAATGTCATGCCGGGTCAGGATGCCTTGCGGCCGGCCCTGGTGGTCCGTCACCAGCATGGAGCCGATGCGCCTGTCATGCATGGTCTGCAGCACGCCGCGCAAGGGAGCATCGGGGGCGCATGTCACGGGTGACTTGCGCGCTATCTCGCCCAACTTCGTTTCGAGCGACTGCTCGGCCAATGCCTGGGACGAGTACGCTACCTGCAATGCGCGGCGCGAGAGGTCAAGAAACTTGAGGATGCGGCCGTTCAGGAAGTCGGCAAACGGCGCGCTGAATTCGGCCAGCTTGCGCATGGCCTCCACTGGAAGGGCAAGAACGAAGGCGTCCTGCACGGCGCTGTAGCTCGCTGTCACGGCACGATGCGCGACCGCGGCACTGACAGGGAAAAGATCGCCCGCCTCGTACTGAAACGCGCCGCCCGAAAGCTCGGCAATCCCCTTGACGCCGGTGACGGCGCCCTGGCGGATGAAGTAGATCTCCTGCACCACGCCGTCCGCAGGTGCGACCAGGACCTCGCCCGGCGCATAGTAGCGCTGCTCGGAGTGCACCAGGAAGAAATCAAGCGCCGCCTCGTCCATCTGGGCGAAGGGCGGTGAGCGGACGAGTTCCTGCCGGAGATTGGCCAGCAGGCTGTGTGAAGGGCTCAGGGCGGCGCCGACCTGGACGCCTGGCGCACGTTCTGCGGTCATCTGGCCTGCCCTGCTGAGCGGCTACTTGCGCGCCGGCGGCAGCTGCCATGCGCCACTTCGGCGGCCATGCCGATGGATTCGCCCAGCGTCGGGTGCGGATGGATGGTCTTGCCAATGTCCACCGCGTCAGCGCCCATCTCGATGGCCAGAGCAATCTCACCGATCATGTCGCCGGCATGGGTGCCGACGATGCCACCGCCGAGGATCCTGCCGTGACCATGGGCCTGCGGAGAATCGTCGAACAGCAGCTTGGTAAAGCCTTCGTCGCGGCCGTTCGCAATTGCGCGGCCAGAGGCGTTCCAGGGAAACAGCCCCTTCTTCACCTTGATGCCTTGCGCCCTGGCCTGGTCCTCGGTGAGGCCCACCCATGCGACTTCAGGGTCGGTATAGGCCACGCTCGGGATCACGCGGGCGTTGAAGGCGGCGCTGGCCAGCTCCTTGTTGCCTTGCTGCTCCCCTGCGGCCACTTCTGCTGCCACATGGCCTTCATGCACGGCCTTGTGCGCGAGCATGGGCTGGCCGATGATGTCGCCAATGGCGAAGATGTGCGGCACATTGGTGCGCATCTGGATGTCCACCGGGATGAAACCACGGTCGCTGACGGTAACGCCGGCCTTGTCGGCGGCGATCTTTTTGCCGTTGGGCGTGCGGCCTACAGCTTGCAGCACCAGGTCGTAAACCTGCGGGGCGGGGGCGGTGCCGCCCTCCTCCGCTGCAGCAAACGTCACTTCAATGCCGGCAGCTGTGGCCTTCGCGCCCACGGTCTTTGTCTTGAGCATGATGTTGTCAAAGCGCGGGGCATTCATCCTCTGCCAGACCTTGACGAGGTCGCGATCGGCGCCCTGCATCAGGCCGTCCATCATCTCGACGACATCCAGGCGCGCGCCGAGCGACGAATAGACCGTGCCCATCTCCAGGCCGATGATGCCGCCGCCCAGGATCAGCATGCGTTTGGGGACGCCGGTGATGTTGAGCGCGCCGGTGGAGTCCACCACGCGCGGATCATCCGGCATGAAGGGAAGGTGCACCGCCTGCGAGCCAGCCGCGATGATGGCGCTCTTGAACTTGACAGCCTGCTTCTTGCCGGTGGCTTCCTGCCCGGCGCCCGAGGTTTCCGCCACTTGCAGGTGATGCGGGTCCAGAAACTCGCCGTAGCCGCGCACGATGGTGACCTTGCGCATCTTGGCCATCATGTTCAGGCCACCTGTGAGCTTGCCTACGACCTTGTCTTTGTGCGCGCGCAGTTTGTCCACGTTCACCGCAGGCTTGCCGAAGCTGATGCCCAGGGCCTCGAAGTGGCTGACTTCATCCATCACGGCGGCTACATGCAGCAAGGCCTTGGACGGGATGCAACCCACGTTCAGGCAGACACCGCCGAGCGTGGCATAGCGCTCGACCAGCACGACCTTGAGGCCGAGGTCGGCCGCGCGGAACGCAGCGGAATAGCCGCCGGGGCCGCCGCCGAGAACGAGCAAGTCGCACTCCAGGTCGGCGCCACCTGCGTGCGTTGCGGCTGATGGAGCGACAGGTGTCTTGGCCGCGGCAGCGGCTGCAGGAGCGGATGATGCTGCCGTTGCACCGGCAGCCGGCGCGCTCGCAGCGGGCGCAGGAGCAGGTGCCGCAGCCCCTACGGCCTCCAGCGTCAGCACAACCGACCCTTGCTTGACCTTGTCGCCGAGCTTGACCTTGAGCTCCTTCACCACGCCGGCATGCGACGACGGTATCTCCATTGACGCCTTGTCGCTCTCCACAGTGATGAGCGACTGCTCGGCCTTTACAGTGTCGCCGGCCTTGACCAGGACTTCGATCACGGCCACTTCGTCGAAGTCACCAATATCCGGCACCTTGATGTCGATCGTGCTCATGAGGACTCTTTCAATTTGAGGGTGTAAACCTCCACCGGCCCGGCGGAGTTCCTGTCGTATTCGCAGCCGGCATTCACGCCGGTGGTGGCCAGTTCCCTGGCCGATTTCGCCCTGTCCCAGGTGGCATACATCGCGCCGAGCGCGAAGCTGCGGCCGGAGCCAATGCCCCAGTATTCCTTGAACTCGAAGACCTCGCGGTAGCTGTACAGGCCATAAATGCCTGTGGCGTTGGCAATCAGCACGCTGAACTGGCTGGACTCATAGGGGTCGTTGTCTTCTTCCTTGGTCTGCAGGAAAAAGCTGTCCTTGAGCAGCGGGTGCAGCTTGGTGAAGGTGTCAAACACCTCGTCCTTGCTGCCCAGGCGCACCTTGTCAGGCGGCAGCGATGTCATCGCATTGCGCAGCACCGGGAAATGCGCAACCGTGCCTGCCATGCCGACATAGCTCGGCCCCGCCGCCGTGCCGAGCTTGAAGATCTTGCTGTTGCCTTCATAACGATGCGACAGGCGCGTATCGCCGAAGGTCACCAGCGTATCGGCGGCAATTGCGACTTGCCCTGCCTTCTTGACGACAACGACTGTCGTCACAGCAACACCCGGCGGAAGTCTCCGAGAATCTGGCCGAGGTAGGCATTGAAGCGCGCGGCGGCAGCGCCGTCAATCACGCGGTGATCCCAGCTGAGCGACAGGGGCAGCATCAGGCGCGGCACAAACTGCTTGCCGTCCCAGACCGGTTCCATCGTGCTCTTGCACACACCGAGGATCGCCACTTCAGGCGCATTGATGATGGGCGTGAAATAGCGCCCGCCAATGCCGCCCAGCGACGAGATGGTGAAGCACGCGCCCTGCATGTCGCCGGGGCTCAGCTTGCCGTCGCGCGCCTTTTTGGCGAGCTCGCCCATCTCGGTGGATATCTGCAGCACGCCCTTCTTGTCCGCGTCCTTGATCACCGGCACGACGAGCCCGTTCGGCGTGTCCGCCGCGAAGCCGACGTTGAAGTACTTCTTGTAGACGAGGCTCTCGCCGTCGAGCGACGCGTTGAAGTCGGGAAAGCGGCGCAGCGCCGCCACCGAAGCCTTGATCAGGAACGCGAGCATCGTGA
>CAZFKW010000180.1:0-2049 GCA_964519795.1 uncultured Ramlibacter sp.
GCCATCGAGATGGCCAAGCGCGCGGGCTACACGGCCGTCATCAGCCACCGCTCGGGTGAAACCGAAGACTCGACGATTGCAGACATTGCCGTGGGCACCAATGCAGGCCAGATCAAGACCGGCAGCCTGAGCCGCTCGGACCGCATGGCCAAGTACAACCAGCTGTTGCGCATCGAGGAAGACCTGGGCGACATTGCCAGCTACCCTGGGCGTGCGGCGTTTTATAACCTGCGCTGACCACGCCCGGGCCTGACCACCGCTCCCAGCCCATGTCCAACCGCGTCGTCCCGGCCATCCTCATCGCGCTGCTGGTCATTCTCCATGCCCAACTGTGGTTCGGCCGGGGCAGCCTCTCCAGCGTCTCGCAGATGCAGCACAAGCTTGACGCCCAGAAGCAGCACAACATGGATGCCCAACTGGCTGTTGACCGGCTCGCATCCGAGGTGCAGGACCTGAGGGAGGGCCTGGAAATGGTGGAAGAAAAAGCGCGGCTGGAGCTTGGCATGGTGAAACCCGACGAAATCTACGTGCAGATTTCCAGCAAGTGAAGCTGTTCCCCGGCCTGCATGTCTGAGCTGCTCTTCGCCGAGGCCTTCACGCTTTGGGGTTCTCCCGCCACCTGGCTTGAACTCATCGCCGTGGTCATTGCGCTGGCGATGGTCGGCTGCAACATCCGCGAGATCCACTGGGGCTGGCCGCTGGCGATCATCAGCTCGGTCATGTACTACGCCGTGTTCTGGCGCAGCAAGCTGTACGGCGACGCCTCGCTGCAGATCTTCTTTGCCGTGGTGGCGGCTTGGGGCTGGTACCAGTGGCTGCGCGGCGTGCGGCCTGACGGTTCGGCGCTGAAAGTCGCGCGGCTGGGTCCCAAGGGCATTGCCACAGCATTGATAGCCGGCGCAGTGCTCTGGCCCGCCACGGGATTCTTCCTCAAGACCTACACCGACACCGACGTGCCGTGGTGGGACGCCTTCCCGACCGCCCTCAGCCTTGTCGGGCAGTTTCTCCTGGGCCGTAAATACATCGAGAACTGGCTGGTCTGGCTCGCGGTCAACATCGTCAGCGTGACCTTGTTCGCCTACAAGGGTCTGTGGCTCACTGTCATCCTCTACACCGTCTTCATCGCCCTGAGCGTGGTGGGATGGCGCGCCTGGCAGCGCCGGCTGTGAAGATCGCGATACTGGGTGCGGAGAGCACCGGCAAGACGGAACTCAGCCGTGCACTTGCAGCACACCTGCTGGCGTTGGGCCGTGACGTCGCGCTGGTGCCCGAAGTCCTGCGTGAATGGTGTGATGCCAACGGCCGCGTGCCGGTGGCAATGGAACAGCTGTCCATTGCGCAGGAACAGGCCCGGAGAGTGGATGCTGCCACCAGCGAGATCGTCGTGTCGGACACCGGACCCTTGATGATTGCCGTGTACAGCCACATGCTGTTTGCCGACGAATCGATCTACGACATGGCGCTGGCTCACCAGCGGGGTTACGACCTCACCCTGGTGACCGGGATCGACCTGCCCTGGGTGGCCGACGGCCTGCGCGACGGCCCCCATGCGCAGGAACCCACCGACAGGCTGCTGCGCGCGGCGCTGGCGAGAGGCGGCATCAGCTACAAGGTGATCTACGGCAGTGGCACTGAGCGGCTGCGCAACGCGCTGCTGGCCATGGATGCTGCGGGCAATGCACGCCCGGCAACGGCGTCGTCGGACATGACAGACTGGTCCTGGTCATGCGACAAATGCAGCGACCCGGACTGCGAGCACCGCCTCTTTACTGGACTGCTGCAGTCGAAGGCGGCTGGTCGCCAGGGTCCTTGAAAATCTGCGCGGCATCCACCGGGTCAAACCGGTACTGCTTGCCGCAGAAATCGCAACCCACCTCGATATCGCCGCGCTCGGCCAGGATGTCGTCGGCCTCTTCCACGCCCAGGCTGCGGATCATGTTGCTAACGCGTTCGCGGCTGCAGGTGCAGGCAAAGTGCGGATGGTCCGGCTCGAAGCGCAGCACCTTCTCCTCCCAGAACAGGCGGCGCAGGATGGTGTCCACGTCCAGC
>CAZFKW010000180.1:2059-2333 GCA_964519795.1 uncultured Ramlibacter sp.
AGATGCGGTTGTAGTCTTCGTTGATGCCGATGTCGTCCTCATTGGCCCTGGGCTGGAGGTTGCCCACGCCCTGCGCCGGCAGGCGCTGGATCAACAGGCCCGCCGCGACCTGTTCATTCGCGGCCAGCACCAGCCTGGTGTCCAGCTGCTCGGATTGAAGCATGTAGTGGCCCAGCACTTCGCCCATGCGCTCGATTTTCTCGCGCTGGTCGCCATGCAGCGGCACGACGCCCTGGTAGGGCTGCTGGCCGGGCATCTTGTCCATGGGGTCGAG
>CAZFKW010000180.1:2355-8228 GCA_964519795.1 uncultured Ramlibacter sp.
CGGCCCTTGTTGGTGACGTTCACCATCTCGCTCAGCGTGGCGCCCGCGGCAAGATCGCCCAATACCTTGGCGGTGGCACGCAGGCTCAGGTTCGGCTGGACTTCAGCCACTGCCACCTTGACCGGGCCGTCACCGAAAATCTGCAGGATCAGGGCGCCGTTGAACTTGATGCTGGACTGCATCATCACGGCTGCGGCCGTCATTTCACCCAGCAGTGCTGCCACCGGGGGCGGGTAAGCGCCGGTCTGGTCGTTGGACTCGCGGCGCCTGAGAATCTCCTGCCAGGAGTCGGTCAGGCGCACGATCACGCCGCGCACCGGCAGGCCGTCAAAGAGAAACTTGTGCAGCTCTGACATCAGGCGATCTTCTTCAGGCCCTTTGCGAAGCGGTGGGCGTTCGCGACATAGTGCTCCGCGCTTTCACGCAGCTTCTGTGCCGTGGCCTCGTCCAGCGTGCGCACCACCTTGGCCGGGCTGCCGATGATCAGCGAGTTGTCAGGGAACTCCTTGCCTTCCGTCACCACGCTGCCGGCACCCACGATGCAGTTGCGGCCGATGCGCGCATTGTTCAGGATGACCGACTGGATGCCGATCAGCGAATTGTCGCCAATGGTGCAACCGTGCAACATGACTTGGTGACCCACCGTAACGTTGTCGCCAATGGTCAGCGGCGAGCCGACGTCGGCATGCAGCACGGAGTTGTCCTGGATGTTACTGTTGCGCCCGATCTTGATGACTTCCGTGTCACCGCGCGCAATCGCGCCAAACCAGACGCTGGCGTTCTCGCCCATCTCCACATTGCCCATGACCTGCCCGCTGTCAGCCACCCAGGCGCCCTGCCCCAGTGTTGGGGCGACGCCGTCGATTTCGTAAATTGCCATCTTGTTGCTCCTGGTGGCTCATTGTAGAAGCCGCGTCGCAACGGTGCTGGCACACCCCTGCCGGCGCGGCCCTCCGGCTGTGTGGTCACGCTGGTCCAGGCTTGCGGTGCGCTGGCCACGGGGGCGGTGGCGAAGCACAGGTCGCAGGCCCTGGACAGCTGTGGCCTGAACGACAATGACGGGATGAACCACGCCGACACTTCCGCCTGCCTGCGAAAGCGCGCACTGGCGGCACTGGCGGATGGCGACGTGCTGGGGAAGGTGGCTGCAGTCAACGGGCTGTGGACCCAACGGGAAACTCTCGATGTCTTGCCGCACGCGCATCTGCTGCCTGCGCAAACGCTGCCTGGACGGCCGGTATTGCCTGTGCTCGTCCACCCCGCCCGTGTGCCCCGCCGCTCGCCGGGCTCCCCCGAGGGCCGCGCAGCGCTGCTGCACGCCATTGCCCACATCGAGTTCAACGCCATCAATCTCGCCCTGGACGCGGTCTGGCGTTTTGCCGGGATGCCGGATGCCTACTACCTCGACTGGCTCAGGGTGGCAAAAGAGGAGGCTTTTCATTTCACGCTGCTGCGCGACCACCTGCAGGCGCTGGGGCACAAATACGGAGACTTTCCGGCTCACGACAACCTCTGGCAGATGTGCGAGCGCACGCAGGACGACGTGGTGGCGCGCATGGCGCTTGTGCCCCGGACCCTTGAAGCGCGCGGTCTTGACGCCACACCCCAGATCCAGGACAAGCTGCGGCAGGCGGGCACGCCAGATGCGTTGCGCGCCGTGGAGATCCTGGACATCATCCTGCGCGATGAGATCGGCCATGTGGCCATCGGCAACCACTGGTACCGATGGCTGTGCGCGCGGGACGGGCTTGACCCGGTGTCCCACTATGGCGTGCTCGCAAGGCGCCACCACGCGCCGCGCCTGAATCCACCCTTTAATGAAAAGGCCCGCAGGCTCGCGGGGTTCAGCGACGAAGAGCTGGCCTGGTTGATGGAGCAGCCGCACCAGGACGGCCGGCTCGCCTGAGGCTGGCGGCCCAACGGCCCACCGGCCCGACCCGGCGCGAGCACGCTACACGCGGGTCATGGCTGACGACAGGCTCGTCTGCGGCAGGTAGGCGCCGTCTTTTCTGAGCTGACCGACAAGCGCCGCAGTGTCGAGATCACAGGCGGGCTGGCCGCTTGCAATCGCCTGCGCCGCCGCCGTGCCGACAGCCTGCCCCATCATGTAGGCCGCAGACTGCGCGCGGATGGAGCCATGCACCTTGGTGTCGCTGGAGTGGCAGCGACCCGCCACCCACAGGTTCTGTGAATTGCGCGGCACAAGGATGCTGTACGGAATGCCGACACAGTCGCCCCGGCCCAGGTTGTCCTTGCCATGAAAGTCCTGCATGAAGCGGTCGAACTCGGCCTTGCTGGTGTCAGTGGGGTGGACGTCCGTGGGCCGGTTGTACACGGCGATCTGGTCCGGGAACTGGCGCCTGGCGCGGAAGTCCTCAATGTTCAACTCAAATTCGCCGATGATGCGCCGGGAGTCACGCACGCCCATGACCGGCGCCGTCGTCAGCAACTCCACATTCGCACAGCCCGGCACGTACTTCCGGTAGAACTCAGCGTACTCCACAGCGAGCTTGCGGCCAAACACCATGCCGTCCGAGAGGCTGCGGACCGACAGCGGGTTCAGGTTGAACACATGCCCCGCGTTCAGCGTGGCCCCGCTGTCGCCAATGCGGTTCATGCCGGGAAAGAAGCGGTCGTCCTGCGTGAAGAAGCCTTCGTCAATGGCCTGCGGCACCCACTGCGACTTGACCTTGTTCTTGACCTCGTCGATGCCGCGCCAGTCCGTGCCGTAGGCCGGGTCCTGCCAGTCCATGCCGCCGATCAGGGAACACAGCGTGCTCGGCGAGACGGTTTCGGTGTCACGCAGCACGACCTTGCAGGGAACGCCCGCCAGCGCGGCAAGCGCCGCATCACCCGTAGCGTCGATGAAGGTCTTCGCGGGCACATAGCGCAGCCCTTCAACATTGCTCAGGACCACGCCATTGATGCGGCCCGATGCATCAACGTCAGCCTCGACCACGCGCGTGAAGAACCTCAGCTCGACGCCGGCCTCGACTGCAAACTCATCCAGGATGCGTTTGAGGTACTCAGGCTTGAACGGTACCCAGCGGTTGAGCTGGCGGTTCAGGAACTCCTGCGTGACCTGCGGCGCAAAGGCCTGCTGCTCCCACATGGTCTCCAGAAGCTCCTTCATGAAGCCACCGACGAGCATGCGCTCGCCATCGGACACGGGGCCGAATGAGGCGACGAGGCCGCTGGTTCCCATGCCGCCCAGGCAGCCCGTGGCTTCGGCCAGCAGTACCTTCAGCCCCAGCCGGGCAGCGCAGACGGCAGCGGCTGTGCCGGCAGGGCCGCCACCGGCGACAACAAGGTCGTAAGCAGGCTCTGCGGGAATGCTGCGGGTGAAGGTGTAGGCGCTTGCGTGGTCAGTCATTGCGCGCTCAATTCGTGCGGGGGGCCAGCGGCTTGGTCACAGCGGCAAAACGCTTGATCTCGCTCTGGATGAATGCATTGAAGTCGTCTGCCCCCAGGGGCGCGTGCTCGATACCCATGTCAGCGAGTGTCCTGGCCATTTCCGGCGCGCGCAGGACGGCCATGATGTCATCTGACAATTTCTGCACAAGGTCACGCGGCATGCCGGCCGGCCCGCAGAAGCCCGCCCAGTTGACCGACTCGTAGCCCGGCAGCGTCTCGGCAATGGTGGGCCACTGGGGGTACAGGGGGCTGCGCTGGGCACTCGTGACACCCAGCACCTTCATCTGCCCCGACTTCAGGAAATTCTCCGCAGAACTCACCACGGCGAAGCCCAGGGGAATCTGGCCGCCCATCATGTCGGTGTACATCTTGGCTGCGCCGTTGTACGGAACGTGTTGAAGCTGGATGCCCGCCATATGGTTGAGCATGTCGCCCGCGAGCTGCGCCGACGTGCCAATGCCATTGGAGCCGAAGGAATACTGGTTGGCCGGTGCGCTTTTGGCGAGTGCGATCAGGCTCCTGATATCACTGGCCGGGAAGCTGGCCGGTGCCAGCAGGGCAATGGTGTAGTAACCGACGCGGGCCAGGGGTTGCAGGTCCTTGATCTCGTAGGGCAGGTCCTTGCGCTGCACGGCGTTGATGCTCAGCGAACTGCCGAGCAGGCCGATGGTGTAACCGTCCGCCGGTGCGCGGACCGTGGCCAGCGTTCCGACCACGACGCCGCCGCCCGGCCTGTTCTCCAGCACCACCGTCTGCTTCCAGCGGGCCTCCAGCCGCTCGGCGAGCATGCGGCCCAGGCGGTCCGCCGCGCCGCCGGGTGGTTGCGGCAGGACCATCTTGACCGTCCGTGCAGGAAACGCCGTCTGGGCGCGCAACAGTGCCGGAGTGAACAGGCCGGCAGCGATGCCGGCCAGCATGGCACGGCGTGATGAAGTGTGGATATCGGTCAAGTCTTGTCTCCTGTTGTGGTGGCGCATTCGAGCGCCTGTGCGTGCATGTTGCAGCGGGGAGCCTGGACACGCAATTGAAAAGAATTCGCCTTCACATAACCCGACGTTATGCGACACAATGAAGCATGAACCTCAGGCAGATGGAAGTGTTCCGGGCAATCATGCTGACGGGCGGCGTCCGCGGTGCAGCCGAACTGCTGCACGTCTCGCAGCCGGCCATCAGCAAGGTGCTGGGCCAGGCCCAGCGGCAAAGCGGCTTTGCGCTGTTCGAGAGGGTCAAGGGGCGCCTGGTGCCTACCCCGGAGGGCCAGCAGCTGCACCAGGAGATCGACGTTCTCTGGCGCGGGGTGGAGCGGGTGCGCGATGTTTCGCGCAGCCTGGCTGCGCCACGCACGGGCATGCTGCGGCTGGGCGTGTCAGCGAGCTTTGCGCCGTACCTGGTGCCGCGCACCCTTGCCCTGCTGTATGAACGGTTTCCCCAGCTCAAGAGCCACATGGAAATCCTGATCGCACCGATCATGGTGGAGGCCCTGCTCGACAGCACGATCGACCTGGGTGTGGCGCTGCAGCCCAACGAGCACCCCAACCTGGAGTCCGTGCAAGCCTGGCGCTGCGCCTTTGCCTGTGTGATGCCGGACGGACACCCGCTGGCGCGCCTGGATGTGGTCCGACCGGCAGACCTGCGCGGCGAACGCGTCATCACATCGGACCCGAACACGCCCTACGGTCAGGCGCTGCGGCGCGCCTACGGCAAGGAAGCCGCCCGGCTGGAACTTGACCTGGTGGTGCGGTCATCCACCTCGGCCTGCTGGTACGCACAGGCCGGCGCGGGTGTGGCGGTGGTGGACCGTGCGGCGATCGCCGGCCTGGGTTTTCGCGGCCTGGCCGTGCGCCCCTTTCAGAGCCGCGAACGCCTGGCGGTCAGTATCCTGCGCAACAGCTACCGGCCCATGTCAGCCGTCCAGAGGGCATTCTGCGAAGTGTTTGACGGGGTCTGGAAAGACGCCATGGGCCACGACTGAAATGAGTCATGCCAGGTTGAATCGACCGGCCTGGCGGCCGGGCTGTGGGCGTCACCCGCGCGGATGATGCTGCGCATGAATTGATTTGAGCCGCTCCCGCGCCACATGGGTGTAAATGGTCGTGGTGGATATGTCCGCATGGCCCAGCAGCATCTGCACGGCGCGCAGGTCGGCGCCGTGGTTGAGCAGGTGCGTGGCAAAGGCGTGGCGCAACGTGTGGGGTGACAGCGGTGCCGTGATGCCGGCGGTGCGTGCGTGCTTTTTCACGATCATCCAGAACATCACCCGTGACATGCCGCTGCCGCGGTTGGTCACAAACAGATCTTCAGTCTGCTGGCCGTGCAGGATGGCTGCGCGCGCCTCAGCCAGGTAGCGCCTGATCCACTCGCGTGCCACCTCGCCAAACGGCACGAGCCGCTCCTTGGCGCCCTTCCCCATGACACGCAGCACGCCCTCCCCCATACTCACATTGAAGGTCTTGAGCGTG
>CAZFKW010000181.1:0-8226 GCA_964519795.1 uncultured Ramlibacter sp.
GCGCCCTTTGAAAAATTCGACCCGTAGCGACCCCTCGATTCTGAGGAGCGCAAGGAACCTGGAGCGAAGCGGAAGGCGCCAAAGTGAAGCGCCGACGGCCCTGCCCACAGCCTTGCGTGCAATGCAGGCAAGAAGAAGACGCGCCAAAAGAGCGGCTCAACAATACCCAGCGCCACAAGCGCTGCCGTCAATCACGGCCAAGGCATCGTGAAAGTCTTGCCATTGCAGAACGACTTCATTGCCTCCTGCACGCCTTCCTTGTAGCCCAGCCCAGAGTCCTTGATGCCGCCGAAGGGCGTGAGCTCAATGCGGTAGCCCGGCACCTCCCACATGTTCACCGTGCCGACCACGAGCTCGCTGGCAAAGCGCATCGCATAGTCCATGCGGTTGGTGCAGATGCCTGAGGACAGGCCGAAGGCCGTGCCGTTGGAGATGCGGATGGCCTCATCGATGTCCTTGAAGGTGATGATGGGTGACACGGGGCCGAAGGTCTCTTCCCTCACCAGCGTCATCCCGGGCTGCACCCGATCCAGCACCGTCGGCGCGTACAGGGCGCCGTCACGCTGGTTGCCTGTGAGCAGGCGCGCGCCCTGGGCTACAGCTTCCTCCACGCGGCTCTCGAACAGCCGCGCGGCCTGCGCGTCAATGACAGTGCCCATGTCGTTGCCGGCGTCCATCGGGTCACCGTGCTTCCAGCGGCGGGTCTTCTCGACGACAAGTTCAGTGAACTCTGCCGCAACCGCTTCATGCACCAGCATGCGCTTGACGGCGGTGCAGCGCTGGCCGGAATTCTTGTACGAGCCGGCCACTGCCAGGTCGGAGGCCTTGTCCAGGTCGGCGTCTTCCATCACGATCAGCGGGTCGTTGCCGCCCAACTCCAGCACGATGCGGCGGTAGCCGGCCTTGCCCGCGATGTACTTGCCGATGGACACACCGCCGGTGAAGGTGATCAGGTCCACATGCTCGTTGACCAGCATCTCGTCGGCAATCTCGCGCGGGTCGCCCGTGAGCACCTGGAACATCTCAGGAGGCAGCCCGGCCTCGTACAGGATGTCGGCCAGGAACAGCGCCGACAGCGGCACCTTCTCGGACGGTTTGAGCACCATCCGGTTGTTGGTGGCAATACTGGGCACGATCTTGTGCGCCACCTGGTTCATCGGGTGGTTGAACGGCGTGATGGCGGTGATCACGCCCTGCAGCGGCTCGCGCGTGGTGATGACCTTGCGCTTCTTGCCGTGCGGCGTGAGGTCGCAGGAGAACACCTGCCCGTCGTCGCGCAGCGCCTCGTTGGCGCCGAACACCAGCACGTCAGCCACGCGGCCAATCTCGTAAGTCGAATCCTTCTTGCACAGGCCGGATTCGAGCGTAATCAGCGTCGAGGCTTCGTCTGAGCGGGCGCGCAGCAATGCAGACGCGCGGTTGAGGATGCTTGATCGCTCATAGCGCGACAACGTGGGCCTGAAGGCATGGGCGATGCGGTATGCCTGGCGCACGTCGTCCAGGGTTGCCATGGGCACGGTGCCCACGCGCTCCCCGTTGAAGGGATTGAACACGTTGATCGTGCGGTCGCGCTGAACGCGCTCGCCGCCGATGCGAAGGGATTCGGCGCGAAAGTGCGCGCTATCGACTGTTTCCAGCTTCATGCCATGGTCTCCAGGGGAGAAGTTCCAATGAAATTCTTTCCGCGGGCGCCTTGCTGGGCATGCGCCAGCATGGCCTGCGCCTCGTCGTCATCGACGCCATAGTCTGCAAAGCGTGTCTTGACGCCCAGGCTTTCGATGAACTGCGCAAGGTGGCGCTGCGCAACCGCCAGCGGCACACCCAGGGCCTGTGCAAGCACGGCGTCGCGTTCCGGGTTGTGGCCGATGGCCATTTCCAGCACCATGGGCAAGGTGAACGAACAGGCAATGCCGTGCGGCAGGCCGTGGCGCAGCGTCATCTCGTAGGAAATGGAGTGGGCCAGAGCCGTCTTGGTGTTGGAGAACGCCATGCCCGCCTTGAGCGCCGCCAGCGCCATGCGTCCGCGCAGGGCCAGGTTCTGCGGCTGCCGCATCAACGCGGGCAGCACATCCATGGTGTCGCGCACTGCGGCAATGGCAAACGTGTCGGACACCGGGTTGGCATTGATGTTCCAGATGGACTCCAGCGCGTGTGACAGCGCGTCCAACCCGCTTTGCAGCGTGACGGAGTCGGGCAATGACAGCATCAGCTCCGGGTCAATCACCGCATAGGTCGGCCAGGTCTCGCGCAGGTGCAGCGAATACTTCTTCTGGCGCTCGCGGTCCCAGATGGTGGCCCAGGGCGTGACTTCACTGCCGGTGCCGGCGGTGGTGGGCACGGCGATCAGGGTCTTGAAGCGAGTGGGTGCAAACACTGCTTCTCCCGCCAGGCCCGCGACCAGTTCGCTGAAACTGCCGCTGCCGTTGCCCACCATGAGGGCCTTGGCCGTGTCGATGGCGCTGCCGCCACCGACTGCGATGATCACTTCGGTGTCTGCATGGTCGCGCCAGAAGGCTTCCCAGGTGCCGGCCAGTTCTGCTACGTCCGGGTTGGGTCGCACCTGGTCGATGACGCACGTGAGGCTGTCGCCCAGCACGGACTCAAGCCGTGCCTGCAGGCCGATGTCGCGTGCTTCCGGAAAGGTCACCAGCGCCGCCTTGCGGCCCGCCAGCAGTTCCGGCAGGCGCGACAGGGCTCCCGGCCCGTACACGCTCTGGACGGGGTTGAAATAGTTTGCGGTCATGTGGGCCCCTAGGTGCTCGCAACCGTGGCGTGGTTGAGCGCCAGGTCAAAAATGTCGAAGTTGCGCAGGCGCCGGCCTTCGGCAAGGCCTTCAAGCCGGCAGTTGAACAGCAAGGGCACCTTCTGTTCGGAAATGCCGCCGTGCGAGCGCAGCGGCACGGTGAGCCCGCTCAGGTCATGTTCTGCCGCACGGGTGCCCAGGACGGTGAGGTGGTCAGACACCACGATCAGGTCGCCAATCCGGTCGGGCGGCAGCTCGAAGCGCGAGGCGGCTTCGTCTCGTGTGAGCACCGCCTCGATGCCATCAACGTCGTTCAGTTGCGCGGCCATGCCGGCGACTTGCGAGGCATCCGCCAGGTACACCGTTGCAAACGATCCGAGCGCGCCATGGTGGACCACGTAGGGGTCGGTGATCGGCAGGATCACTCGGGCCTTGTCCGGGCCTGCCATGCCGTCCAGCACTTCCTGCAGGAACACGATACGGGGGCGGCCCGCGGCATCGGTCTTGGGGCTCATGCCGTGGTCGGCGGTCAGGGCGATGACTGCGCCCAGCTTGTCCATCTGCGACAGGTAGCCGTCCATCATGGCGTAGAAGTCATTGGCCCCTGCGGTGCCTGGCGCGCACTTGTGCTGCACATAGTCGGTGGTGGACAGGTACATGACGTCAGGCCGCTCGGTCTCCAGCAGCTTCACGCCGGCGGCAAACACGAACTCGCTCAGGTCTGCGCTGTACACCGACGGCACCGGCTTGCCCACCAGCGCCGGCACGTTGGCAATGCCGCCGTCGGCCAGTGTCGCCTTGTCGGCCTTTTCAGCAGAAAAACAGATGCCCGTCATGCCGTGGCCCAGCAGGCCGCGCAGCTTGTCCTTGGCCGTGACGACAGCCACCTTGAGTCCTGCGTCGGACATGGCTGCGAGGATGGTGCCGGCGCGCAGGTAGGCGGCGTCGTTCATCATCACTTCCTTGCCCGTGGCCGGGTCCAGGAAGTAGTTGCCGCAGATGCCGTGCACCGAGGGTGGTGCCCCCGTCACGATGGACAGGTTGTTCGGGTTGGTGAAGCTGGGCACCACGCAGTCGCCCACCAGCGACGAGCCTTTGTCCAGCATGGCTTTCATGTACGGCGCCACACCGGCCTGGATGGCCTGGGTGATGTAGTCGGGCTCGCAGCCATCCACGCAGACCACCACCACCGGGCGCTTGGGCATGGCGTACTCGCGACCGTTAACGTTGAGGGTGAAGTTGTCAGGAGCCATGGCAGTTCTCCAGGGCAACCGCGGAACCGGCTTTGCCGGGCCGCTGGTTGCGCCCCCTTGAGGGGGAGGTGCCGAAGGCGCTTCGGGGGTGTTTCATTCCCGTGTTCCCTCTTGAATCCAGGCGCGCAGCTTGCTGGAGATATAGTCAGCCGTCATGACCATGGCCACGATCACCAGGATGCAGGTGGCGGTGTCCTGGTACTGGAATAGCTTCATGCTGCCCACCAATTCAAAGCCGATGCCGCCCGCGCCCACCATGCCCAGCACCGTTGCCTGTCGCAGGTTGGTTTCGAAGCGGTAGAGGATGACCGCAATCCACGCTGTCACCACCTGCGGGATCACGCCGAAGATGATGGTCTGGATCGGCCCGGCGCCGGTGGCGCGCAGCGCCTCAATGGGACCCTGGTCGATGTCTTCAATCGATTCCGCGAAGAACTTGCCGAGCATGCCGGCGCCGTGCAGTGCGAGGGCCAGAACGCCGGGGAACGGACCGAGGCCGACGGCAGCCACGAAGATCAGCGCCAGGATGATCTCGTTGATGCCTCGCATGATGTTGAGCAACTGCCGGGTGAAGTGGAACACCGCCAGGTTGGGCGAGATGTTGCGCGCCGCCAGGAAGCACACCGGCACTGCCAGCACGATTGCCAGCAGCGTGCCCCACACGGCGATCTGCACCGTCTCGATCGCGGGCTTCACCAGCTTCTGGGCGAATTCCCAGTTTGGCGGGAACATGCGGCTCAGGAAGTCGGCAATCCATGGCCCGCCCTTGTAGAGCTCGGTGATGCTGACCTGGCTGCCAATGGCGGCCCACCAGATCACGCCCAGGCCGGCGGCTGCGGCGACCGCGTATTTCCACCAGCCCGAGTTGCCCGCGCTGGCGCCTACCAGAAGGTTGTAGCGTCCTATCGCGATCATGATTTCTCCAGTGTGAGGCGGTTGTGTGTCGGGCGGATGACGTTGGCGGAGCGTGCTGACACGGCAGCCGTCGCGGCGGCGGACAGGCACGCCTGCTCAACAGCCACCTGCGCCATCTCGGCGGCGGGTAGTGCATCGGTCTCGGACGTTTCGACGCCCTCCGGGTAGATGAGCTGCAGCGCCTCTTCGGTCAGTTCGCCGGGCAGGCCGTCGAACACGATGCGGCCGCCGGCGACGCCGACGATGCGTTCGCCGAACTCCATCGCGTAGTCCACCTGGTGCAGGTTGCAGATGACGGTGATGCCGCTTTCGCGGCTGGCCTCGCGCAGGCAGCCGAGCACGCTGCGCGATGTCTTGGGGTCAAGGCTGGCGACGGGCTCATCAGCCAGGATCACCTTGGGCCGCTGGGCCAGCGCACGGGCAATGCCCACCCGCTGCTTCTGCCCGCCCGACAGCGTGTCGGTGCGCACATCGGCCTTGGCCTCCAGGCCCACGCGGCGCAGCGAGTCCCGCGCGATGTCGATGTCGGCGCGCGGAAACAGCTGGAACCAGGACAGCACCGCAGGCATGGCGGACAGCCGCCCGGTCAGCACGTTCTTGAGCACCGACAGGCGCGGCACCACGTTGTAGTGCTGGAAGATCATTGCCACATCGCGGCGCACGCTGCGCAGGCCGGCACGGTCGCCGTTGGAGCGTACGCCGTCCACGCTGATCTCGCCGGTGGTCGGCGCGGTCAGGTGGTTGATGCAGCGCAGCAGCGTCGATTTGCCGGCGCCCGAGGCGCCGAGGATCACCAGGAACTCCCCCTTGCGCACGGAGAGATCGATGTGGTGCAGCGCCTCGAAATTACCGTAGCGCTTGGAGAGGTTCCTGATTTCAATCATTTCATCTTCTTCAGGTCGAGATTGAGGAGTTTGGCCGTGTCACGGATGACGTTGTAGGCAGCGTCGTTGGTGGGCTTGAAGCCGTTGAGCATCCCCTGGTCGGACCACGGGATGTCCTTGACTTCGAGGAAGGCGGCCTGCACCCGCTTCTTGAGGTCTGCCGGCAAGTCCTTGCGCCAGACGGTGGGAGACTCGGGAATCGGGTCGGACTCCCACACCACCTGGATGTCCTCTCGCTTGGCCAGGCCCTTGGCGATGGCGGCGTCGAGAATCCGGTCGGCGATGGCGGCGGCGTCAACCTTCTTGTTCTGCACTGCAATGGCGTTGGAGTCGTGCGAGCCCGAGAAGATCACGCGGCCGAAATCCTTGTCGGTGTCCAGGCCTGCCTTCATGAGCCCCGCCTTCGGGAACAGGTGGCCCGAGGTGGAGCTCGGGTCCACAAAGGCGAAGGTCTTGCCCTTGAGGTCATTCACCGTCTTGATGCCGGTGGACTTGTGAGAGATGACCTGGCTGCGGTAGAAGGTGCGGCCGGCCTTCTTGGTCTCGGCAACCGCAAATGCCTCGATGTCCGCCACCGTCGTGCCCAGCACATACGAGAACGGTCCGAGGTAGGCCACGTCAAGCCGTTTGGAGCGCAAGGCCTCGATCACGCCGTTGTAGTCCGCAGCCACGAAGGGCTTGACCGGCATGCCCAGCGCCTTGGACAGCATGTCCATCATTGCCTGGCTGTTGGCGATCATGGCGCGGGAATCTTCAGAAGGAATCAGCCCAACAGTCAGGACGGACTGGGCGCCGGCGCTGCGGGTGAATGAGACCATGGGGGCGCCAACTGCAGCGGCGGCCAGCAAGGTGCGGCGAGTGATCATCAGTTTGTCTCCTGTTGTAGGCCAGCTTGGCTGGCCGGGTTTGGGGTCACGGAAATGATTTTTGAGCGCAGGTCAGGTATTTAGCCAATTCAAATTTTTCGAGGTTTCCATATACTGGCTCAATAGTTTGTCCGGGATTACACCTAGGAGACGCCATGCGCCTGACCCAGTTACGCTCCTTCCACGCTGTGGCCCGGACGGGCAGCTTCACCCGTGCTGCGGAGTACCTGCATGTGAGCCAGCCCACCATCACCACGCAGGTCGGCCTGCTGGAGGAGCGCTACGACGTGGAGCTGTTCCACCGCCAGGGCCGCAGCGTCAGGCTTACCGTGCTGGGAGAGCAGCTGATGCAGTTGGCGCAGCAGATATTCAGCCTGGAAACCGACGCACTGCACCTTTTGGGAGATGCCGGTGAACTGCGCTCCGGCCACCTGCGCGTGGCAGCCGTCGGACCGTTTCATGTGACGAAGATGCTGGTGGACTTCAACCAGCATTACCCGGGCATCAAGGTGTCGGTGAGCACCGGCAATTCGCAGGATGTGCTGGACCGCCTGCTGGACTACCGCGCGGACGTGGGCGTGCTGGCGCAACTGGTGAGCGATGCGCGCTTCCTGTCAGTTCCCTTCAGCAGGCACCCCATTGTGATCTTCACATCGACCAACCACCGCTTTGCGAAGCGCCGCAGCATTCGCATTGCCGACCTGCAGGGCGAGCGGCTGATCCTGCGCGAGCAGGGCTCCACCACGCGCAAGGCGCTGGAGCTGGCGCTGGAGAAGGCCGGGGTGCAGCCCGATGTGGTGATGGAAATTTCCAGCCGTGAAATCATCCGCGAGACGGTCGCCAAGGACATCGGCATTGGCGCTGTCTCGGCGGTGGAATACGTACCCGGCCCGGGCCTGCACATGGTGCGCATCAGCGACGCCGAGATCCACACCCATGCCCATGTGCTGTGCCTGGCCGAGCGGCGCGAGATGCGGATGGTGCGCGCGTTCTTCGACACCATCGTGCCGATGGCGGAGCCACGGCGTCCGCGGTCGGCGCCAAGGGCCGCAACAGCCTGAGCCGTGGTCACCCCGACAGCACGGACCCGCCTCGGGCCTGCGTATTTCAGAATCGTGGCAGGTCCGGATGCGAAATCCTGCCGCCGCGCACCAGCATCTTGCCGTACTCGGCGCAGCGGTTCAACGTGGGGATGACCTTGCCGGGATTGAGCAGGCCTTTGGCGTCAAAGGCCCGCTTCACGCCGAACATCTGTTCGTTTTCTTCTGCCGAAAACTGCACGCACATCGAGTTGAGCTTTTCGACACCAACCCCATGCTCGCCGGTGACGGTGCCGCCCATGGCCACGCTGGTTTCCAGGATGTCGGCGCCGAAGAGTTCGCAGCGGTGCAGCTGGTCGGCATCGTTTGCGTCAAACAGGATCAAGGGATGCAGGTTGCCGTCACCCGCATGGAATACGTTGGCGCACTTCAGGCCGTATTTGACCTCCATCTGCTGGATGGCGAGCAGGATGTCGGCCAGGCGCTTGCGCGGGATGGTCGAGTCCATGCACATGTAGTCGGGGC
>CAZFKW010000182.1:0-3477 GCA_964519795.1 uncultured Ramlibacter sp.
CTTGCGCAGGCCCAGGATGGCCTGCTCGGGGCGCAGCGGGCGCTCGAGCTTGTCATATTTCCAGTCGCCGACGGCGCCGAACAGAACGGCATCGGCTTCTTTGGCGAGCTTGAGCGTGCTGTCGGGCAGCGGATGGCCATGGGCTTCGTAGGCAGCACCGCCGATCAGGGCGCTTTCCATCTCGAATTTGAGGTCGAGGACTTCCAGGACCTTGACGGCCTCAGAAACGATTTCCGTGCCGATGCCGTCACCCGGCAGAACTGCGATTTTCATGACAAGCTTCTAAAGAGTACCTGCGCAGGTGCCGCAGGGGAAATGGTGAGAAGGGCGGAAAAACTGAACGAGATGCAGGCTATGCCGTCAGCGTGTGGGCCAGCCACGGCTTTCTTGCAAGGCGCTCGGCTTCAAAGGCCTTGATCTTGTCGCTCTGGCGCAGGGTCAGGCCGATGTCGTCAAAGCCGTTGATCAGGCAGTACTTGCGGAACGCCTGCACCTCGAAGGGAATCTCCTCGCCCTGCGGTTTGACGATGACCTGGCGCTCCAGGTCCACCGTCAGCGTGTAGCCCGGGAATGCCAGGCACTCATCGAACAGCTGTGCAACCTGCGCCTCAGGAAGGACGATGGGCAAAAGCCCGTTCTTGAAGCTGTTGTTGAAGAAGATGTCGGCAAAGCTCGGTGCAATGATGGCGCGGAAGCCGTACTGGTCCAGCGCCCAGGGTGCGTGCTCGCGCGATGAACCACAGCCAAAGTTCCTGCGCGCCAGCAGGACGGACGCGCCCGCATAGCGCGGCTGGTTAAGCACGAAGTCCGGGTTGGGCTTTCGGCTGGCCGGGTCCTGGCCGGGAAACCCGGCGTCGAGGTAACGCCACTCGTCAAACAGGTTGGGGCCGAAGCCTGTCTTGCGGATCGATTTGAGGAACTGCTTGGGAATGATGGCGTCGGTATCGACGTTCTCGCGGTCCATCGGGGCCACCAGGCCCTTGTGCACAGTGAATTTCTGCATCTTGCTTACTTTTTCTTGGCCGCGTCTTCAATCGCGCTGCCGGCCTTCTGGATGTCCTGGCCTGCGCCCTTGACGGTATTGCAGCCGGCCAGGGCCAGCAGGAGAGCGGCGGCGAACAGGGTAGCGATCGTCTTCATGGTTCAGTCCTTTCAGGAAAATTTGCGGATATCAACAAAATGGCCATGCACCGCAGCAGCTGCGGCCATGGCGGGGCTCACGAGATGCGTGCGGCCGCCGGCGCCCTGGCGGCCTTCAAAATTGCGGTTGCTGGTGGAAGCGCAACGTTCGCCCGGCTCAAGCCATTCAAAGCCGGCAGCCTTGAAGATTTCATGCAGGCCTTCGCGCTCGGCCTGGTCTTTCACGAGGCCGGAGCCGGGAACGACCATGGCAAGCTTCACGTTCTTCGCGACCTTCCGGCCGAGCTTCCTGACGACGGCGGCGGCTTCGCGCATGTCCTCGATGCGGCTGTTGGTACAGGAGCCGATGAACACCTTGTCGATGTGGATGTCGTCAAGTGCCTTGCCTGGCTGCAACCCCATATAGGTCAGGGCGCGCTCGATGGCGCCGCGTTTGTTGCTGTCTTTTTCCTTGTCCGGGTCTGGTACGTGGTCGTCGACACCCAGCACCATTTCGGGCGATGTGCCCCAGGTGATTTGCGGCACGATCTTCGCCGCATCAAGTTCGACGGTAGTGTCAAACTTTGCATCGGTGTCGGAATGCAGTGTTTTCCAGTAGGCGACAGCCTGGTCCCACTCAACGCCTGTGGGCGCGAGGGGGCGGCCTTTCACATACTCGATGGTCTTGGTGTCAACCGCCACCAGGCCGGCGCGGGCGCCCGCTTCAATAACCATGTTGCACACTGTCATGCGGCCCTCCATCGACAGCGCCCGGATGGCCGAGCCGCCGAACTCGATGGTGTAGCCCGTGCCTCCTGCCGTGCCGATGCGGCCGATGATGGCCAGCACGATGTCCTTGGCCGTCACGCCGGGGCTGAGCTGGCCTTCAACCTTGACGAGCATGTTCTTTGCCTTCCTGGCCAGCAGCGTTTGTGTGGCCATGACATGCTCGACTTCGCTGGTGCCAATGCCATGCGCCAGCGCGGCGAAGGCGCCGTGGGTGGAGGTGTGCGAATCACCGCAAACCACGGTCATGCCCGGCAGCGTTGCGCCCTGTTCCGGGCCGATGACATGGACGATACCCTGGCGCTTCGAGAGGAAGGGAAAGAATGCGGCGGCGCCGAACTCGGCGATATTGCTGTCAAGCGTGGTGACCTGCTCCTTGCTGATCGGGTCGGTGATGCCGTCGTAGCCCAGTTCCCAACCCGTGGTTGGCGTGTTGTGATCGGCCGTGGCGACGATGGAGCTGACGCGCCAGACCTTGCGGCCTGCTGCCCGCAGGCCTTCAAATGCTTGTGGGCTGGTGACTTCGTGCACCAGATGCCGGTCAATGTAGAGGATGGCGGTGCCATCTTCCTCGGTGTGGACGACGTGCTCGTCCCAGATCTTGTCGTACAGGGTGCGTGGCATACAGGGGTTTTCCTCGTGGTCGGTAATTCTAGGCAGAGTTGCGGGCAAGTGGGGGCGCAGTTGAAGCGACGCCCGCAGCAAGGTGCTCCACCAGCAGGCGGGCGGTGACGGGAAGGCTGGAGAAGTCGCGCGCCACAAGCTGAATCCGGCGGCGTGCCCATTCATCGGTCAGCTGCACGCATTCCAGGTCGCCGACTCCGTGCATCAATTCGAATGCACGCTGCGGCATGATGCCCACACCCAGGCCGTTGTGGATCATCCGGCACATCGCGTCGAGTCCGGTGACATGGATGCGCAGCTTGATGGTGCGGTTGGTGCGCAGCGCAGCGGCATGCATCGCCAGGTGAATGGAGCTGTTGGCATGCAGGCCGACATGGTCATAGTCCAGGCTCGCCTCGAAAGCCGTGGAGGCACCTTTTGCCAGCGCGTGACCACGCGGGACAATGAGAACCAGCTGGTCTTCGCGGTACGCAATTGTTTGCAGCTCGCCAATACCGGCCGCCACATTGCAGATGCCCAGGTCAGCCGCGCCTTCCTGCACCGCACGTACGACTTCGGTGCTCAGGTGTTCTTCCAAGTCGATCTTGATCTCCGAGTGCTGGCGGATGAAGGCGCCCAGATCCTCCGGCAGGAATTGCACGATGGCCGAGATGCTGGCATGCACCCGCACATGGCCGCGCACACCGTCGGAGTACTCGCTGAGCTCGCCCTGCATCTTTTCCAGGCTGAACAGGACGCTGCGGGCGTGGTGCAGCAGGCTTTCGCCGGCAGGCGTCAGGTTGACGCCGCGCGTGTGCCGGTAGAGGAGGGTGGTGTCCAGCGCCGCTTCCAGATCGCTCAGCCGCTTGCTGACTGCCGACGCCGCAATGAACTCGCGCTCGGCGGCCTTGCCGATGCTGCCGAGCTCGCACACTGCAACGAACAGTTGCAGCGAGGTCAGGTCAATCC
>CAZFKW010000182.1:3487-8206 GCA_964519795.1 uncultured Ramlibacter sp.
GGACTTCATGTGAGCGCAGCAAAGGCTGCGCAGCCATCGTGTTTCAAGAGGGGATATTGATTTTCTCTCTTTTGAAGCCGCTTGTCATCGTAAACCGAGATGGCTGCCTTGCCGCGGCGTCCACAGGTTGCCCTTGCGCGGCCGTACTGCCGGGCGGGTGACCGCGAGACCAACGTATGTTTCTGGCTACGGGCTGCAGGCAAATAATGGGGTGGATCGAATGTCCATATGGAGCTGCCCCTCATGCCCGGTGTCCTGCGAAATTTCATCTCGTCCGCGACCGCCCGTTTTTCCGGCGTGTTCCTGTCAAAGCCAGCCGCACCCGTTGTCTCCGCGCCAACGGGTGCGCCCAGACTGGTCCGGTCGGCATCCACGTTCGCCCCTGCGGACCGTTCAGGTGGCCTGGCAACCGCCGCAACGCCGGGTGTACCGAGGCTGGTGCGATCAATATCGCTTGTTTCCCGCGGCGAGTTTGTTGATGAGTATGAGCGTCGCCTTGTTCGCGGGCACAGCGCGTTCCGGCTGACGCAGACGGAGCAGCAGGAGACCGGCTTTCCCGAGTATGTCGGCTTCACGCCCAGGGATCCGGGGGGCGAGCGTGAGACGAAAAAGGCCGCTCCGGTCGAGGTGCGGTACTCGCACCGGTCCGAAATGCCGCTCAAGGAAGGTACGGAATGGCGGCGGATCTATACGGGCCAGAGTCCACTCGGTGAATCGCAGGTCCAGCCGTTTGGCGCAGAGCTTCATCTGGGTGAGCTGACAGAAGCTGGTGCTGCCCGGTTCAAGAAGTCGGTCGAAGGCTACGACCACACGCGCTTTGACGTTACCGGCACCGGGGCTGATAACTGCGCCCAGTTCGTCGGGAAGATGGCCGATGATGGCTTGGGCATGGAGCTTGAGAAGGAGCCTGGCCGTCAGGAAACGTCGGCGTCCATCACGTCCAAGATGACGCAGGCGGTGCGTGAGGAGCTGGCGGACCCCACGAAGAACCCGCTCGCACGTGAATTGCGCACATTGCCCAGGGACCCCGACAGGATTGACGGCGCGCAACGCTGACCGCACATCCTGAAATGACAAAGCCCGCAGGGCGCGGGCTTTGTGCGTCCAGGCGGGCTTGCTCAGCGCTTCGCGATTGCCGGCACGTCGCGGCGCTCCGCACCGGAGAACAGCTGGCGTGGACGGCCGATCTTGTATTCGGGATCGCCGATCATCTCGTTGAGCTGGGCAATCCAGCCCACGGTACGGGCCAGCGCAAAAATCGCGGTGAACAACGGCACCGGGATGCCGATGGCGCGCTGCACAATACCGGAGTAGAAGTCCACGTTCGGGTACAGCTTGCGCGAGACAAAGTATTCGTCTTCCAGGGCAATCTTTTCCAGCTCCATGGCCAGCTTGAACAGCGGGTCGTTCTCAAGGCCCAGTTCACCCAGGACTTCCTTGCAGGTTTCCTGCATGAGCTTGGCGCGCGGGTCATAGTTCTTGTACACGCGGTGGCCAAAACCCATGAGCTTCACGCCCGAGTTCTTGTCCTTGACCTGCTTGATGAACTCGCCGATCTTCTCGACACCGCCAGCCTTCTGGATGTCACCCAGCATGTTCAGGGCAGCTTCGTTGGCGCCGCCGTGGGCGGGCCCCCAGAGGCAGGCGACACCCGCTGCGATGGCGGCAAACGGGTTGGTGCCCGACGAGCCGCACAGCCGCACGGTGGAGGTGGAGGCGTTCTGCTCATGGTCGGCGTGCAAGATGAAGATGCGGTCCAGCGCACGCTCGAGGACGGGGTTCACAACATACGGCTCGCAGGGGGTGGCGAACATCATGTGCAGGAAGTTGCCCGCATAGCTCAGGTCGTTCTTCGGGTACATGTAGGGCTGACCCACGGTGTACTTGTAGGCCATGGCCACGAGCGTCGGCATCTTGGCGATCAGGCGGATGGCCGCTATCTCGCGGTGCTCCGGATTGTTGATGTCCGTGCTGTCATGGTAGAAGGCCGACAGGGCGCCGACCAGGCCGGTCATGATGGCCATCGGGTGCGCGTCGCGGCGGAAGCCCCGCAGGAAGAACTGCATCTGCTCGTTGACCATCGTGTGCATGGTCACGAGGCGGCTGAAATCCTTCTTGCCCTGCGCATTCGGCAATTCGCCGTACAACAGCAGGTGGCATGTTTCCATGAAGTCGCAGTCAGTTGCCAGTTGCTCGATGGGGTAGCCGCGATACAGCAACTCGCCCTTGTCACCATCAATGTAGGTGATCGACGATTGCGTGGCTGCAGTGGACAGGAAACCCGGGTCATAGGTAAACATGCCGGTCTGCGCGTACAGCTTGCGGATGTCGATGACATCCGGGCCGATGCTGCCCTGGTACACGGGCAATTCGACGCTGGGGCTGCCGTTACTGAACGACAGGGTGGCTTTGTTGTCAGCGAGTTTCATTTGAGCTTCCTTCGGTTTCTATCCCAATCATCCGGTGATGGCCGCCGGCTGTGGCAGTTCCCTGCCACAGTTGCGCAACATCTCCAGCACTTCTCTTGCCTCTGCTGTTGTTGTTTCTCCGGCCGGCTCCCTGCGCCGCAGCAGCAGGTCGAGCAGGTCGTTGTCGGCAAGATCCATCAACTCATTCATGCCGTTGGCCTGCTTCAAGGTCAGGCTCTGCGCATGCCGGTTGAAAAACTTCTCGATGAACAGGTCGTTTTCCAGCAGTCCGCGCCGGCAACGCCAGCGAAGTTTGCTCAAGCCCCGCTCATCAAGCAATTCGTCTTTCATCACACAGCCATCACACTGCGCGCCTTACCATCAGTTCCTTGATCTTGCCGATGGCTTTGGTCGGGTTCAAGCCCTTCGGGCACACATCCACGCAGTTCATGATGGTGTGGCAGCGGAACAGGCGGTACGGGTCTTCCAGGTTGTCCAGGCGCTCGGCAGTGGCTTCGTCGCGGCTGTCGGCAATGAAGCGGTAGGCCTGCAGCAGGCCGGCCGGGCCGACGAATTTGTCAGGGTTCCACCAGAAGCTCGGGCAACTCGTGGAGCAGCTGGCGCAGAGGATGCACTCGTAGAGGCCGTTGAGCTCATCGCGCTCCTCGGGGCTTTGCAGCCGCTCCTTCTCGGGCGGCACGTTGTCGTTGATCAGGTAGGGTTTGATCGAGTTGTACTGCTTGAAAAACTGCGTCATGTCGACGATCAGGTCGCGCACCACCGGCAGGCCGGGCAGGGGCTTGAGCACGATGGTGCCAGGCAGCGTGCGCATGTTGGTCAGGCAGGCCAAGCCGTTCTTGCCATTGATGTTCATCGCGTCGGATCCGCATACGCCTTCGCGGCAGGAGCGGCGGAAGGAAATGGTCGGGTCCTGGGCCTTGAGCTTCATCAACGCGTCCAGCAGCATGCGCTCATTGCCCTCGAGTTCGATCTCGATGGTCTGCATGTAGGGCTTGGCGTCCTTGTCCGGGTCGTAGCGGTAGATCTGGAATGTTCTTTTTTGCATGATGGGGTGACCTGTGACTCGATTAGAAACTGCGAACCTTGAGCGGCACTGACTCGACCGTGAGCGGCTTCATCTGCACCGGCTTGTAGGCCAGGCGGCTGCCTTCGGAGTACCAGAGGGTGTGCTTGTGCCAGTCCGTGTCGTTGCGGCCGTTCGGGTGCTGCGGGGTGTCGCCGTAGTCGTCCACCGAGTGCGCGCCGCGGCTTTCATGACGCGCGGCGGCCGACACCATGGTGGCTTCCGCTGCCTCGATCAGGTTCTCGACTTCCAGCGCCTCGATCCGGGCGGTATTGAAAATCTTCGACTTGTCCTTGAGGTTGATGCTGCCGACGCGGGCGCGCAACTCCTTGATCTTGGTCACGCCGGCATCCATGCTGGCCTGGGTTCGGAACACGCCCGCGTGCTGCTGCATGGAGGCGCGGATGTCGTTGGCGACGTCCTGCGCATACTCGCCGGAGGACGCGCTGTCCAGGCGGGCAATGCGGGCCAGGGATGCGTCAGCGGCGCCTGCGGGCAAGTCTTTGTGCGTCTTGTTTGCCTTGTTGAATTCGACAATGTGGTTGCCCGCCGCGCGGCCGAACACCAGCAGGTCCAGCAAGGAATTGGTACCCAGGCGGTTGGCGCCGTGCACGCTCACACAGGAGCACTCGCCCACGGCATACAGGCCGTTGACCGGGACACTGTTGTTGTTGGCGTCCTGCGTCACCACTTGGCCATGGATGTTCGTGGGGATGCCGCCCATCTGGTAGTGGATGGTTGGCACGACGGGGATCGGCTCGCGGGCGATGTCCACATTGGCGAAGTTGTGGCCGATCTCGAACACCGAAGGCAGGCGCTTCATGATGGTCTCGGTGCCCAGGTGCGTCATGTCCAGGTTGATGTAATCCTTGTTCGGGCCGCAGCCGCGGCCTTCCTTGATTTCCTGGTCCATGCAGCGCGAAACGAAATCGCGTGGCGCCAGGTCTTTCAGCGTAGGCGCATAGCGTTCCATGAAGCGTTCACCGTTGCTGTTGCGCAGGATGCCGCCTTCGCCGCGGCAGCCTTCAGTCAACAGCACACCGGCGCCAGCGACCCCGGTCGGATGGAACTGCCAGAACTCCATGTCTTCCAGCGGGATGCCGGCGCGCGCCGCCATGCCCAGCCCGTCGCCGGTGTTGATGAAGGCGTTGGTGCTGGCGGCATAGATGCGCCCGGCGCCGCCGGTGGCCAGCAGCGTGGTCTTGGCCTCGAAGACGTGCACGTCGC
>CAZFKW010000183.1:0-1684 GCA_964519795.1 uncultured Ramlibacter sp.
CGCGCTGGCGGCGTCCGGGCGCAGCTGACGGGTATTGCATAACCGCTACCATCCTGCTGTGCAAACCCTTCTCCCACCGCCAGTGACGGCTGCCCTGACAGGCGCGGCCTTCCGCTCGCGCGCCGACGAGGTGTATGAGCAGCTCAAACAGGATGTGGCCGACTTCAAGCTCGTGCCCGGAGACCGCTTCACTGAAACCGAGATCAGCGAGCGGCTGGGCGTGTCACGCACACCGGTTCGCCAGGCGCTGTTCCGGCTGCAGCAGGAGGGCTTTGTCGAGGTCCTGTTCAGGAGCGGCTGGCGCGTGTTGCCGTTTGACTTTGAGCAGTTCGAGCAGCTCTATGACCTGCGCATGGTGCTGGAAACCACCGCCGTGCACCGCCTGTGCACCGACGCTACCCGCGTGGACACCGCGCTGCTGGGCGAGCTGAACGCCATCTGGCTCGTGCCCGCAGCCCAGCGCAGCGCCGACACGGTGCAGGTAGCCCAATGGGATGAAGCCTTTCATTGCGCGCTGGTGGCCGCCGCCGGCAATGCCGAGATGGCCCGCGTGCACCGCGACGTGACAGACCGAATCCGCATCATCCGCCGGCTGGACTTCACCCGCCAGCCGCGCATTGACGCCACCTACGATGAGCACGGCAAGATTCTGAAAGCCATCCAGCGCAAGCGCGGCGACCAGGCCGCCATGCTGCTGCGCGCCCATATCGAGACCTCGCAGGCCGAGGTGAGGAAGATCACGCTGCACCAGGTGCATGTGGCGCGGCAGGGCGGCAAGGCACGTTAGGTTTCCGCGCCTTCCCCGCCCGGGCAGGTCTGGGGCCTGGACAGGTTGCCGGAGGCAACTCGCCTCGACGCAGGAAATCCGGATTCCGGCTAGCATGCACCGGCACATCTGGAAAGCACCATGAGCGACTACACCCCTCCCAGGATCTGGACACAAAAACCAAATGGCGGCAGGTTCGCCAACATCAACCGCCCCGTCGCCGGCCCCACGCATGACAAGCCGCTGCCTGTCGGCAAGCACCCGTTGCAGCTGTACTCGCTGGCCACGCCCAACGGCGTCAAGGTGACCGTCATGCTGGAAGAACTCCTGCAGTTGGGCCACAGCGGCGCGGAGTACGACGCCTGGCTCATCAGGATCAACGAGGGCGAGCAGTTCGGCAGCGGCTTTGTGCAGGCCAATCCCAACTCCAAGATCCCGGTCATGGTGGACCGCAGCGATGTGGTACCCGTGAGCATTTTCGAGTCCGGTGCCATCCTGATCCACCTGGCCGAGAAGTTCGGCGCCTTCCTGCCCACCGGACCCGCAAAGCGCGCGGAGTGCCTGTCGTGGCTCATGTGGCAGATGGGCAGCGCGCCCTTCCTGGGCGGCGGCTTCGGCCATTTCTACGCCTATGCGCCGTTGAAGATCGAGTACGCCATCGACCGCTATGCCATGGAGGTCAAACGCCAGATGGATGTGCTCAACCGGCACCTGGCTGAAAACGCCTACCTTGCGGGCGACGAGTACACCATCGCCGACATTGCGGCCTGGCCCTGGTACGGTGCGATGGCCAAGGGCCAGCTCTACGAAGCGGGCGAGTTCCTCCAGGTGCAGGAATACACCCATGTGATCCGCTGGGCGGACCAGATCGCCCGGCGGCGCAAGCGGCACGAACGCGAGCCTCGCACTTCTGGCGGT
>CAZFKW010000183.1:1694-8189 GCA_964519795.1 uncultured Ramlibacter sp.
CAACCGCACCTGGGGCGCGCCGTCAAGCCAGCTGCACGAGCGGCATGATGCGTCGGATTTCGACACGAAGACGGCCGACAAACTGGAAGCCAGGGCATGAACATGATTACTCTCTACGACTGCGCCACCGCGCCCAGCCCGCGCCGCGCCCGCATCCTGCTGGCCGAGAAGGGTGTGGCGCATGAGACTGTGCCGGTTGATTTGCGCAGCGGCGAGCAGCTGGGCGAGGCCTACCGCCGCATCAACCCGCATTGCACCGTGCCTGCCCTGCGCACCGACGACGGCGACTTGCTGACCGACAACGCGGCCATCGCGGCCTGGCTGGAGGCGCGCTTTCCCGATCCACCGCTTCTGGGCACCACACCCGCTCAAAAAGCAGCCGTGGCCAGCTGGCAGTGGCGAGCCGAGTTTGAGGGCCTGCTCGCGATTGCCGAAGCGCTGCGCAACGGCTCCCCAGCCATGGCCAACCGCGCCTTGCCGGGCCCGGTGGACTATGCGCAGATACCCGAGCTGGCCGGGCGCGGCGTGGCGCGGGTGCGGCATTTCTTCACAGCACTGGACGCGCAACTCGCCAGCCATACCTTTGTGGCGGGCGACCGTTTCAGCATGGCAGACATCACCGCAACAGTGGCGGTCGACTTTGCGCGCGTGGTCAAGGTCAAGCCGGACGCAGAGCAACACCCCAACCTGGTCCGCTGGCGTGCCCTGATGGCACAGCGGCCGTCCATGTCGCTGTAAGCTGCAGCCGCGGCGGGGGCAGCTCGCGGCCTGGGGGCGATGCCTGCGCGGTTCAGCGCATGGCTTTGCCCGCCATTTTCAGGATGTCGTCCAGGGCGTTACCGTCGCCGTTCATGTCGAGCAGGCTGCCCAGCCCGCCCAGGCCGCCGCCAGCGGTCGCCTGATTTGCTGATGTCCCGCCGCCGCCCAGCAGTCCGCCAAGCAGGCCGCCCAGCCCCCCGAGGCCGCCACCCCCGGCGGAAGCCTGGCCTGCGGGAGCGCCACCCTGCTTGGCCATGTAGCCGGCCACCATCATGGCCAGCAGCGGCAACATTTTCTTGAGCATTCCCGCGTCCAGGCCGGTGCGCGAGGCGGCGTCCTGCGCCACGGTGCGGCTGACATCTCGCGAGCCGAAAATCTGGCCGAGCACATCGTTGCCGGCGCTCACATCGGTGGGCTGGGGCGACAGCACCTGGTCGAGCAGGCCGCCTCCGCCGAGCTGACCCAGCAGGCCGCCAAGCCCGCCGAGTCCGCCCAGGCCCTGGGCATCACCCGATTGCGCCTGCTTCTTGAAGCCCCCCATGATGGCCGGCAGCAAGGCTTCCGCGCCACTGGCGGCCTGGTCTTCTGTCACACCCAGTTCCTTGGCGACTGAGCGCAGCCCGCCCATGCTGGCGAGGATGTCGGTGAGTTGCATATTGTTGTTCCTTGGTGTTCAACCGTTTTCTGATCCAGCCAGTCGCTGTATGCGGGCCGGCACATGCGCCAGTGAGGCAGGGCCATCGTAGTGCGATTCGGGGTCAAGGTCGAGTCTGCGGCAGGCCCGGCAGCCGCCAGATGGGACACAAACTGAAGGGAAATCGCAATTTGCGCACAATCGCGTTTCCTTTAGGGGAGTAGCAGCGTCGGTGCCCGGCACCGCACGAGCGTGTTCCGCCAGTACGTCGCCAGTGCCATGAAGTCCGTGGTGCGGCGGCCGGAATACGCAGGCAGGTGCTCAGCCTGCAATTGCAAGACCCGTTGGAGTGAATCTGCTTTCTTCACTTCAAGGGTTTTGCCATGCAGACAATTGCGCCGCTGTGGCTTTGGGCCACTTTCATTGTGATCGTCCTCGTATCGTTGTTCATCGACTTCGTCGTCCTGCGCAAGCAGGGCGCGCACGACGTCGGTGCGCGCGAGGCGCTGGTCTGGTCCGTCATCTGGGTTGCGCTGAGTTTTGTGTTCAATGCGCTGTTCTGGTTTGCCGTCAGGGACACGAGCGGCTCCAGCGAGGCCGCCACCGAACGGTCGCTCGAATTCCTGACCGGCTACCTGATCGAAAAGTCGCTGGCGGTGGACAACATCTTTGTCTTCCTGATGATCTTCAGCTACTTTGCCGTGCCACCCGACTACCAGAAGCGGGTGCTGATGATCGGCATCATCGGCGCGATTGTGCTGCGCACGGTCATGATTCTTGCGGGCGGCTGGCTGCTGGAACACTTCCACTGGGTGCTGTATGTCTTCGGCGGTTTCCTCATCCTCACGGGCGTGAAGATGTGGTGGGCCGCAGGCAAGGAGCCGGACCTGAATGACAACCCGGCGCTCAAGCTGTTGCGCCGCGTGCTGCCTGTGAGCGCAGGCTATGACGGTGAAAAGTTCTGGACCATCGAGAACGGCCGCAAAATCGCCACGCCGCTGTTCATGGTGATCTGCATGGTCGCTCTGACGGATGTGATCTTTGCCGTGGATTCGATCCCGGCCATCTTTGCCATCACGGATGACCCGTTCATTGTGCTGACCAGCAATGTGTTTGCTATCCTGGGGCTGCGTGCCATGTACTTCCTGCTGTCTGCAGTGGCTTCGCGCCTGCATTTGCTGAACTACGGCCTCGCGGTCATCCTCATGTTCATCGGCACGAAGATGGTTCTTGTCGATTTCTACAAGATACCGGTGGGCATGTCGCTGGGCGTCGTGGCAGGCATCCTGCTGGTGACCGTGTGGCTCAGCCTGCGTACAGCGCCGCGTGCCGCTGCCGGTGAGCAGGCGCACTGAGGGGCCTGCATCACGGCGAAGTTGCAAACAGCAGGCGCTGCACCAGGGGATGCTGGACCTTCTTCTCGGTGCCGATGGCATAAAAGTGCTGGCTGACGCCCTCGCAGGTGTCCAGCTTGCGCACCGCGTAGTGCGCAATGAGCTCATCGTGCACCCACTCGGCGGCGGGGAAAATCCCCATGCCTGCAGAGCCAAAGGTTTTGAGCAGGGCGCTGTCATCAAACTCGCCGGCGATGAGCGGCTGGATTCCCTGCCTCTCAAACCACTGGTCCAGCAATGCGCGCATTGCGACATGGCTTGTGGGTAGTACCACGGGCACATCGGAAAGGCTGGCCGGGAAACCTTTCCGTGCTGCCTTGAGCAATGCCGGTGTGCCATACCAGGCGATGGGCGACATGCCGGCCGCGTGGCTGTAGAGCCTGATGTTCGGGTTGGGGGGTGCCGGGCGGTCGGCAATCACGATGTCCAGCCTGTGCAGCGCAAGCTCGCCCAGCAGGCTGTCGAAGTCGCCCTGCATGCACCGCAACCGCATGCCTGCCTCACGGATGGCGGGTTGCAGCAGCCGGTGGACCACCAGCTTCGGCATGCCATCGGAAATGCCCGCTGCCAGACGCAGCGCCGGCCTTCCTGACGCGTTGCGCACCAGCGCCGGCAGCGCCTCTCCCATCTGGAAGATCTGGTCCGCCTGCTTCATTGCGGCGACGCCCGCGTCGGTCAGTACCAGTGCGCGGCCCGACGGCTTGAGCAGCGCGCAGCCCAGAGCCCGTTCCAGCTCGCGCACCTGGGCGCTGACGGTCTGTACCGCCATGTCGAGCTTTTCGGCTGCGCGAGACAGCCCGCCTTCGCGCGCAACCACCCAGAAATAGTAGAGATGCCTGTAGTTGAAGGTGCTGCTCATGTTCGTATTTGACGAAGTAATTCTCATCAATTATCTGCTTTTAAAGAAGTTTCTCCGGCTGTATCTTCTGCAGCCAATACAACAGCACCGCCTTCAGGCAGGCCGCCACGGCCCCTTGGTGGCGAACGAAACCAATGAACAGCTTTCTCGACCCTGCCATCCTCTTCTTCATCTTCGGCATCGTGGCCGGACTGCTCAGGTCCAACCTGGAAATCCCGCCTTCCATCTCCCGCTTCCTGTCGTTCTACCTGCTGATGGCGCTGGGGCTCAAGGGCGGCTTTGCGCTTGCCAGGTCCGGTTTGACGGAGGAGGTGGCTGTCAGCCTCGGTGTTGCGGTGGTGCTCGCAATTGTGGTCCCGCTGGCCGGCTATTCGCTTCTCAGAAGGGTCACAGGCAGCTTTGACGCGGCCGCCATCAGCGCCACTTATGGCTCTGTCAGTGCGGTGACTTTTATTACCGCCACGCAGTACCTGGGCATGCGGGGCATTGACTATGGTGGCCATATGGCAGCGGCCATGGCGCTGATGGAGTCGCCGGCCATCCTCATCGCGATCATGCTGGCGGTGCGCGTGCGCCAGCAAGCCGGTGCAGTGCCTGGCCATACGATGGACGCTCCGGGGTTCAGGCATGTGTTGCACGAATCGCTGACCGACGGTGCGCAGATGCTGCTGCTGGGCGCCATGGTCATCGGCATGCTGTCGGGCGCGGCCGGCGAGGCGGCGATGAAGCCGTTTTCGGTGGACCTGTTTCGCGGTCTGCTGGCTTTCTTTCTGCTGGACATGGGATTGCTGGCCGCGCGCAACCTGGGTGGCCTGCGCGGCACATCCACGTGGCTGCTGGCCTATGCCATCCTGGGGCCCCTCGCGCATGCCTTGCTGGCATTGCTGTTGTGTTCCTGGGCTGGCATTGGTGCGGGCAATGGCGCACTGCTGATGGTGCTTGCCGCCAGTGCGTCGTACATTGCAGTGCCGGCGGTGGTGCGCCAGGCCATTCCAGAGGCGAACCCCTCGCTTTACTTCAGCATGTCCCTGGGCCTGACGTTTCCCTTCAACATCCTGGTGGGAATCCCGCTCTATGTCCAGCAGGCCCAGCGCTGGTTGTGAGTTGCGCGGCGCGTGGTTAAGATCATGCAAACAATTTCAAGGATGCGCCGTGCCCCTGATCGAAACTGACTATCTGGTCGTTGGGGCGGGTGCCACTGGCCTGGCATTTGCCGACACGCTGCTGCAGGAAAGCCAGGCGCACATCACCCTCGTTGATAGCCATGCGCTGCCGGGAGGGCACTGGAACGATGCCTACCCGTTTGTGACGCTGCACCAGCCCTCCGCCTTCTACGGCGTGAACTCGCTGGCGCTGGGCACGATGCGCAAGGACACGGTGGGGCACAACGCGGGCCTCTATGAGCTGGCCAGCGGCGCGGAAGTGGGCGGCTATTTCCACAAGGTGATGCACCAGCAGCTTCTGCCCTCGGGCCGCGTCAGCTATCTGCCCATGAGCAGCTTCATGGGCATGGAAGATGCCACCGCCCGCGTCGCCTCGCTTCTCGGTGGAGGCGAAACCCGGATCGCCGTTCGACGCAAGCTGGTCGACGCTCGGTGGTTCAGCCCCAAGGTGCCCGCCACCACGCCGCCGAAGTTCCAGGTGGCAGAGGGCGTCCGCCTGCTCACGCCGACCCAGCTGGCGCACATCCGGCAATCGGGCGCCCCGGCCCACGCCCGCTTCTGCGTGCTCGGCGCGGGCAAGACGGCCATGGATGCCTGCGTGTGGCTGATGGCCTGTGGCGCGCCCGAAGACGCCATCAGCTGGGTCATGCCCCGGGACTCCTGGGTAGTGAACCGGCTCACGACCCAGCCCGGCGAGGAGTTCTTCGGGCATTCCATTGGCGGACAGGTCCGGCAGATGAAGGCGCTGGCCGAGGCCTCCAGTGTTCACGACCTGTACGCGCGGCTTGAAGCGGCCGGCCAGATGATGCGCATTGACCCGCAGCAGACGCCTGGCATGTTCCACTATGCAACGCTTTCCGAAGGCGAGATACAGCAGCTGCGGCGGATACGGCACATCATCCGCAAGGGCCGTGTAGCGGCCATTGATCACGTAGGTCTTGTGCTCGAACACGGCCGCGAGGCGATGGAGCCCGGCACGGTCTACATCAACTGCACCGCATCGGCCGTGGACCAGCTGGACATCGAGCCGGTCTTCCAGACGGGCCGGATCGTGCCCCAGCTGTTGCGTGCGCCGCTCGTGACCTTCAGTGCTGCCGTCTGCGCCTGGGTGGAAGCGCACCATGAGGACGATGCCGTGAAGAACCTGCTGTGCACCCCGGTGCCGTTTCCCCGCGATCCCGGCGGCTACGTCAGGGCCACCCTGGGCAGCCTTGAAAACCAGATGCGCTGGAGCCAGGACAAGGCCATGCGCAACTGGATGCGCCAGAGCCGGCTGGATGGCTTTGGGGCGATGGTCGCCAACATCGAGCCGGGCGACACGGAAAAGCTTGCCCTGCTCGCTGACTTGCGCAAGTATGCAATGGCGGCTGCGGCCAATGAGAAAACCCTGATGGCCGGCGCTGCAATGCCGGCACCCTGATCAAAGGCGGAAGTCGTACTCCAGCGTGATCGGCGCGTGGTCGCTGAACTTCACGTCCTTGTAGATGTGCTCGCTGCGCGCCAGCGCAGCAAGCGCCGGGGTTGCCAGGTGGTAGACAGTGCGGCAAAAAACCCACTATCAATGGGGCATAAATAGCAAAACTTTGTGCACTCATTGCGTGGCTACTTCACGGTCAATAATTCGACCTTGCGGCGTAAGCGGTAAGCCGCAGGCGTCCTTGCCTAAACAGCGGTCGTCTTGTACAG
>CAZFKW010000184.1:0-2969 GCA_964519795.1 uncultured Ramlibacter sp.
CACATGGTCTGGCGACCAGCCGCAGTGGTGGATCCACTGCCCGCAGAACTCGGTGAGGCGCGAGACTTCCCAGGTGTCAAACGGCAGATTGCCGGCCATGACCGACTGCAGCTCGCGTGCCAGTTCGGGAGTGACCCGCTCATCTGCATCAATGGACAACACCCAGTCGCCCGTGGCCCTGTCCAGTGCGCGGTTCTTCTGCGGCCCAAAGCCGGGCCAGTCGTTCACCTGCACCACGGTGGCCCCTGCGTCGCGGGCCATCTGCACGGTGTTGTCGGTGCTGCCGTTGTCCACCACGATGATTTCGTCGGCAAATGCCAGGCCCGCAAGACAGGCCGCAATATTGGCCTGCTCGTTGCGGGTGATCAGGATGACGCTCAACCGGCCGGGGGCCCCGGGTGCTGCTTGCGGTTGGTCTGATAATCGCTGGGCCATGAGCCAATTATGCCCACCGTCTCCCGCATGACCGCAGACAGCAGCAAGCCAGCCGTCCAGCACAAGCCCCTTGAAGGCATCCTGCGCCTGCGGCCGTATTTCGGCAATGCCCGGGGCGCCTGGGTACTGGCCGTTGTGGCGACGGTGTTCGGCGCCATCACGGAGCCGTTGATCCCCGCCCTGCTCAAGCCCCTTCTGGACCGGGGTTTCACCGCCGGCGGCCTGCCGCTGTGGACAGTGCCCGTCGCCCTGCTCGGCCTGTTCGGGGTGCGGGGGCTGACCGGGTTCCTGGCACAAATGGCGCTGGCCAAGGTAGCGAACACCGGCATGCTGTCACTGCGCAAGGCCCTGTTCAGCCGGCTGCTTGATGCCGACATGGCCCTGTATTCCCGCCAGTCGGCCAGCGCGCTGGCCAACACCGTGGTCTACGAAGTGCAAACCGGCTCCACGCTGCTGATCAACGCTGCGCTTGACTTTGCCAAGGACAGCCTGGCGCTGGTTGCCTTGCTGTGCTACCTGCTGTACCTGAACTGGCAACTCACCATCTTCGTCATCGTGCTGTTCCCGCTGGTGGCGCTGGTCATGCGGGTCCTGTCACGGCGGCTCTATCGCATTACCAGGGCCAGCCAGTCGGCCACCGATGGCCTGGCCTATGTCGTGGAAGAAAACGTGCTGGCCCACCGCATGGTGCGGCTGCACGGTGCGCAACAGGCCCAGGCTTCTCGCTTTCACGCCCTGAGCGAGTCGCTGCGCCGGCTTGCGATGAAGTCCACTGCGGCATCGGCGGCCATGACGCCGCTCACGCAGATGCTCGCCGCGTCCGCGCTCTCAGGGGTGATCATGGTGGCGCTCTGGCAGAGCAATACCGGCGGCATCACGGTGGGCAGCTTTGTGGCCTTCGTCACGGCAATGCTGATGCTGATCGCCCCGATCAAGCGGCTGTCAGAGATGGCCAGCCCCGTCACACGCGGCCTTGCAGCCCTGCAACGCGGGCTCGACCTGATGGAACACACGCCCAGCGAGTCCGGAGGGAGCTTCAGCGAGGAGCGCGCCGCCGGCCGCATACATTTTGACAACGTGACAGTCCGCTACGGCAGTGACCCGGACACCGCACCGGCACTGGACGGCGTGACGCTTGACGTCGCACCCGGCGAGGTCGTGGCGCTCGTCGGCCCGTCCGGCTCGGGCAAGACCACCATGGCCAACCTGCTGCCGCGCTTTGTACTGCCCCAGGGCGGCCGCATCATGCTGGACGGTCACGACATTGCCGGCTGGGACCTGGCGTCACTGCGAAGCCAGTTTGCCATGGTGAGCCAGGACGTCACGATGTTCAACGACACCCTGGCCGCCAACGTGGCGCTGGGCAGCACGCCCGACCGCGACAAGGTGATGCGCTGCCTGAAGGCGGCCAACCTGGACGGCCACGTCAACAGCCTGCCACAGGGCATCGACACCCAGGTGGGCCACAATGCCGCCCAGTTGTCCGGCGGCCAGCGCCAGCGCCTGGCCATCGCCCGGGCACTCTACAAGGATGCGCCCATCCTCATCCTGGACGAAGCGACTTCCGCGCTGGACAACGAGTCCGAGCGGCTGGTGCAGGAGGCGCTGCAGCGGCTGATGGCTGGCCGCACAACCATCATCATCGCGCACCGGCTGTCGACGATTGAACATGCCGACCGGATCGTCGTGATGGTCGGCGGGCGCGTTGCCGAGCATGGCGCGCACGCCGCGCTGATGGCGCAACAGGGGCTCTACGCACGTCTCTATCACACCGGCTTCAGCGCCCAACAACCGCAGGCGGCTGCAACAAGCGCAGCAGCAGGCGAACCGAAGGATCCCGAGTGACGTCTCCAGCACCCAGGGCCTCCATCAGCGGCTTCAGTTTCATCCGCAACGGCGTGGAACTGGGCTTTCCATTCGAGGCATCGATCCGCTCCCTCTTGCCATTGGTTGACGAGTTCGTGATCGCAGTTGGCGAAGGCAGTGACGGCACGCTCGAACGCATCCGGGCGCTCAGGGAGCCGAAGATCCGCATCATCGAGACCCGCTGGAACGAGCGCATGTCCGAGCGGGGCTTTGTCTATGCACAGCAGAAGATGATTGCCCAGTATGCCTGCACCGGCGACTGGGCGTTCTACCTGGAAGGCGACGAGGTGCTCCACGACGCGGAGTTGCCTGCGATCCGCGCCAGTGTGGACCGGCACCACGGCAATCCTGCTGTCGAAGCGCTGGTTTTTGACTATTTCCATTTCTACGGATCGCCGCAGTGGCTGGCCGTCAGCCCTGCCTGGTACCGCCGCGAATGCCGGCTCATCCGCAATACCATCCGCAGCTACGCGCCCGACGGTCAGTACTGGATCGTCATGGACCGCCACAAGCATGGCCGCGCCCCGAACGCCGCGCTGGCCGATGCGCACATCTTTCACTATGGCCACGTCCGCAAACTTCAATACATGCAGGCCAAGATGGACCAGGTCACGAAATACTGGGACACGCCGCCACCGAAGATGGACTATTCGCGCATCGACCCCAGG
>CAZFKW010000184.1:2979-5355 GCA_964519795.1 uncultured Ramlibacter sp.
CCATTTGCCGGCACCCACCCGGCCCTCATGCGTGAATGGCTTGCGACAGAGGCAGAGACGCATTTCACGCCGGATGAAGAACACCCGCTCACCCGCCGCGAGAAGAAGCACCGCCTGTCGATGAAAATTGAAGCCGTCACAGGCTGGGACCTCAGCCGCAAGCACTACAAGCTTGTGGCCTGATGCAGGGTGCCGGGCCGACTGGCGCCGTGCGCCTACAGCAGCACGATGTCGTACTGCTCCTGTCCCATCGCGCCCTCGCTCTGCAGGGAGATCGGCTTGCCGATGAAGTCCGACAGCCCCGCCAGGTGCTGGCTTTCCTCATCCAGGAACAGCTCGATCACCTGCGGTGCCGCCACCACGCGAAACTCGCGCGGATTGAACTGCCGGGCCTCGCGAAGGATCTCGCGCAGGATGTCGTAAGCCACACTGCGCGCCGTCTTGACCTGGCCGGAGCCCTTGCAGGCTTCGCAGGGCTGGCACAGCATGTGGGCCAGCGACTCGCGGGTACGCTTGCGCGTCATCTCCACCAGGCCCAGCTGGGAGAAACCGCCCGACATGGTCTTCACACGGTCGCGCGCAAGCTGTTTGCGGAACTCCGCCAGCACGGCCTCGCGGTGGTCCTCGCGCGCCATGTCTATGAAGTCGGCAATGATGATGCCGCCCAGGTTGCGCAACCGCAGCTGCCGGGCGATGGCCTGCGCGGCTTCCAGATTGGTCTTGAAGATCGTATCGTCAAAGTTGCGGGCGCCGGTATAGCCTCCGGTGTTCACATCCACCGTGGTCAGCGCCTCGGTCTGGTCCACGATCAGGTAGCCGCCGGACTTCAGGTCCACCCGCTTGCCCAGCGCCCGGGCAATTTCCTCGTCGATCGAGAACAGGTCAAAGATCGGCCGCTCACCCTTGTAGAGCTGCAGCTTGGGCGCCGCTGCCGGCATGAACTCGCGGCCAAAAGCAAGCAGTTTGCCGAACTGCTCGCGCGAATCCAGCCGGATGGTCTGGGTCTCTTCGCCGACCATGTCACGCAGCACGCGCTGCAGCAGGCTCAGGTCCTGGTGCAGGATGGACGCCGGCGGCAACTTCACCGATGCCTCCTTGATGCGCGCCCAGGTCTTGCGCAGGTAGGCAATGTCTTCTGCCAGCTCTGCGTCGGTCGAGTCCTCGCCGTTGGTGCGCAGGATGAACCCGCCTCCCTGCGGCCCTACCAGTGTCTGCAGCCGCGTACGCAGGTCATCGCGCTGGCCGGCCGGTATCTTCTGGGACACGCCGACATGGTCGTCCTGCGGCAGGAACACCAGCAGCCTGCCGGCGATGCTGATCTGGGTGGACAGCCGCGCGCCCTTCGAGCCAATCGGGTCCTTGATGACCTGCACCATCAGCGACTGGCCCTCGAATACCTGCCGCTCGATGGGCACAACCGGCAATGAGTTGCGCACCATGCCGGGCGCCTCACCATCGGGCTGGCGGTGCCAGACGTCCGCCACATGCAGGAAGGCCGCGCGTTCCAGGCCGATGTCAATGAACGCTGACTGCATGCCTGGCAGCACGCGTGCCACCTTGCCCAGGTACACATTGCTCACAAGCCCGCGCTCCAGCGTACGCTCCACATGCAGCTCCTGCACCGCCCCGTGCTCCACCACGGCCACTCGGGTTTCCTGGGGCGACCAGTTGATCAGGATGTCTTGCATGGTTTCAACCGTTGTCAGCCACGGGGCTGGTTTTCATCAGGCCGAGGGCCTTGAGCAATTGCGCTGTCTCGAAGATCGGGAGCCCCATGATGCCAGAGTAAGACCCGCTCATGTGCGAAATGAAGGCTGCCGCAGCGCCCTGCACCGCATAGGCACCGGCCTTGCCCATGGGCTCTCCGGACGCAACATAGGCCTTGACCTCTGCCGCCGACAGGGTGATGAAGGTCACGCGCGATTCGCTCAGCGCCTCGAGGCGCTTGCGGCCCTTCTGCACAGCCACCGCCGTCAGCACCCGGTGCGTCGCACCGGAGAGCTCGCGCAGCATGCGGGCCGCGTCGACAGCGTCAACCGGCTTGCCGTAGATGGTACGGCCCAGGGCCACCGTGGTATCGGAGCACAGCACGGGCGCCGCCGGAAGGCCGCGCCGCTTCATGCGCGCCATGGCTGCGTCGAGCTTCAGGTCGGTCACCCGCCTTACATACGCGGCGGGTGCCTCACCGGGCAGCACGGCCTCAAGCGACTCGGCATCCTCACCGGTGTCGGGCAACAGCAACTCATGCCGTACGCCCAGCTGCTCCAGCAACTGGCGGCGGCGCGGGCTCTGCGAGGCGAGATAGATGAAGTCATTCACGGTGATACGGATGGTTCGCATTGATGGACCAGGCGCGGTACAACTGCTCAATCAGCA
>CAZFKW010000184.1:5365-8140 GCA_964519795.1 uncultured Ramlibacter sp.
CCCGCACCATGGCATGCGGCAGGGTCAGGTCCGACAGGCGGATCCGCTCGTGGGCCGCCTTCCGGAATGCGGGGTCGAGACCATCGGGGCCGCCAATCACCAGCGCCACATCATCGCTTTCAAGTTGCCAGGCCTTGAGCTTGTCCGCAAGGGCCACAGTAGTCAGCGCCGTGCCGCGCTCGTCCAGCGCAACGACGCGGCAACCCCTGGGAATGGCCGCCTCGATACGCTCGCGCTCAGCGGCATGGATGGAGTCCAGGGTTCTGGAGCCGCGCGGCTCGGTCTTCACGGCCTTGAGCTCAACCTTGAGCTCGGGCGGGAAACGCTTGGCATAGTCGTCGTAGGCCACCTGCGCCCAATCAGGCACTCGCTGGCCGACGGCGACCAGGATCAGTTTCATGCCTTGCGGGAGGCGGGTTTCCTGACGGGGGCTTTGGCCGCGGCCTTCTTGGCGGCGGGCTTCCTTGCAGGCGCATTCACCACGAGCATCTTGCCCGGGGTCTTCTGCGCAGGGGCTTTGGCGGGTGCCTTGGCAGGCGCCTTGCCACGGGCGGCATTGGCCGCGCGTGAGGCAACGCCCCGCGCCGAAGGCTTGCGGCCTGTGGCGGCTTTTTCTGCACGCGCCACCTGTTCGGCGGCCTTCACCGCAGTTTTGGCGGCGCTGCTGCGGCGCAGCGACGGGGCATCGTCAGTGGCCTTCTTTTTCGAGACCTTGACTGGTGCGCTGGCCGGCGTTTCAGCCTCGGCCGGCGCCGGCTTGCCGGCCCCGAACTTCAGGCGCACCGGCTTGTCGCCCCAGATCTCCTCCAGGTGGTAATACTGGCGGATGGCCGGCTGCATGATGTGCGCCACGGCAGCACCGCAATCCACGATGATCCACTCGCCGTTGTCCTCGCCCTCGATGCGCGGCTTGGGAAAGCCGGCCTCGCGCACGGCGTCGCGCACGCTGGCGGCGAGTGCCTTGGTCTGGCGGTTGGAGGTGCCTGATGCCACGATGACCCGCTCAAACAGCGGCGAGAGATGCTCGGTGTTGAACACCACGACGTCCTGGGCTTTGACGTCTTCCAGGCCGTCCACAATGGCGCGCTGGAGTTTCTGGGTGTCTTTTCTGGCTGCGGATTCGCTTTTGGTTTCAGTGGTCATCAAGAAGCAAGGTAGAGGTGATGTTGTTCAATATAGCGCGCAACCGCGCCGGGAACCAGATGGGCAACACCCAGATGGTCCAGCACGCGCTGCCTGATTTCAGTGGCGCTGACCGCTGTGGGCGGCAAATCAAGCGCCACAAACCGCCCGCCGGGCATGCCAGGGAACTCGAATTCGGTTGTATTGCTTGCCGATTGTGCGCGTCCCGCTACAGAAATTATAGCGATGCGTATTATCTCATGCCACTCGCGCCACGTGGGCAGGGCTTGCGCCTGGTCCGCACCCATGACCAGGTAAATCCGGGCGCCAGGGTACTCGCCCTGCAGTTCGCGCAGGGTGTCGATGGTGTAGGTCGGTCCCGGCCTGCGGATCTCGCGGTCATCCACCAGCACCCGCGGCAGTTCGCCAAAGGCCAGCTGCGCCATGGCAAGTCGGTCCGCGGGCGCGGAAAGCGTGCGGGCCTTGTGCCAGGCCTGCCCCGTGGGACACACCCGCATTTCATCGAGGCCGAGTTGCGCGACCGCAGCATTGACCAGCGCCACATGGGTATTGTGCGGCGGGTCAAACGATCCGCCGAAGACACCGATACGCCGGGGCGGCTGCGTCAAATCCACTCCCGGCGCACGAGGAACTTCTTGTACAGATCGTCTTCCGGCGAGCCGCTGCGCGTCTTGCGCTGGTAGGCCCAGCTGGCCAGTGGCGGCATGGACATCAGGATGGACTCGGTACGACCGCCGGACTGCAGGCCGAAATGCGTGCCCCTGTCCCAGACCAGGTTGAATTCCACATAGCGGCCCCGGCGGTAGAGCTGGAAGTCGCGCTCGCGTTCACCATAGGGCGTTGACATGCGACGCTCAAGTATGGGCAGGTAGGCATCCAGGAAGGAGTCGCCGACCGAGCTCATCATGGCGAAGCTGTGGTCAAAGCCCAGCTCGCTGAAGTCGTCAAAGAATATTCCGCCAATGCCGCGCTGCTCGTCGCGGTGCTTCAGCACAAAGTACTCGTCGCACCATTTCTTGAAGCGCGGGTATTTGTCGTCGCCAAAGGCTTTCAGCGCATTGCGGCAGACGCTGTGGAAATGCACGGCGTCCTCTTCATGGCCATAGTAGGGCGTCAGGTCCATGCCGCCGCCAAACCAGCAGACCGGCTCCCCGCCGGGCGGCGTGGCCGAGAGCATGCGCACATTCATGTGCACCGTGGGTACATAGGGGTTGCGCGGGTGGAACACCAGTGAGACGCCCATCGCCTCAAAGGGGGCATTGGCCAGCTCGGGGCGGTGCTGCGTGGCCGACCCCGGCAGGCGGTTGCCCCGCACGTGCGAGAAGCCGCAGCCTGCCCGCTCGAACACCGCACCGTCTTCCAGGATTCTGGTTATGCCGTCGCCCTGCAGCGGCTCGTCGCGCCCCTTCTTCCAGGCGTCCGCCTTGAAATCTGAGCCGTCGATGGCGGCAATGGTTGACGTGATCCGCTCCTGCAGATCGAGCAGGTAGTCGCGCACGACAGCGGTAGAAGGCGATGCATCGTTCATGTCAGATTTTCCATTCCAGGGCCATGCGGAGCGGTCCTTTGGCCCTTCGATCCTTCGACCCTTCGACAAAGCTCAGCACAGGCCCTTCGACAGGGCTCAGGACA
>CAZFKW010000185.1:0-1164 GCA_964519795.1 uncultured Ramlibacter sp.
AGGAATACGGCGGTGTCGTCACCTCGGCCACGACTTTCGGCATCTTCGTCACGCTCGACGCGATGTACGTCGAGGGGCTGGTGCACATCACGGAACTCGGCGGCGAGTACTTCAAGTTCGACGAGGCGCGCCAGGAGCTGCGCGGCGAACGCACCGGCATACGCTATGCCATCGGTACCCGGGTGCGGGTGCAGGTGAGCCGTGTGGACCTGGACGGCCGCAAGATCGACTTCCGGCTTATCCGCGAGGGTGAGGAACTGGTGGCGCGGGCGCTGAAGGACAAGGGCGCAGCGCCGTCAGGGCGTAGCGCATCGGCAGGCGCGCCGGTGAAGGCATCGTCCAGGCGTTCGCCGCGCAAGGATGCGGCGCCACAGGAACGCGTGGCCCGCGCACCCATCCAGAACCTGAAGGCTGCCGTGAAGAAGGCCGTCGGCAAAAACAAGAGCCGCAAACCCCGGCGCTGATGCGCCGCTGAAGAAAAATCAAGAAGGAGCAGACATGAGTTCAGGCAACAAGACAGCCATCGTGACCGGGGCCGGCACCGGCGTCGGCAAGGCAGCCGCAATGGCCCTTTTGAAGGATGGCTGGAGCGTCGCGCTGGCCGGGCGCCGCGCCGAGCCGCTGCAGGAGGTGGCCGCAGCCTCCGGCGCCGGGAGCCGGGTCCTGGCTGTGCCCACGGATGTGTCCGACCTTGCATCGGTACAGGCGTTGTTCGAGGCAACGGTCAAGGCGTTCGGCCGGGTGGATGTGCTGTTCAACAATGCCGGTGTCAACGCGCCCGGCGTCCCGCTCGAAGATCTGACGCTGGAGCAGTGGAAGTACGTGGTGGACATCAACCTCACCGGCATGTTCCTGTGCATCCAGCAGGCGTTCAAGGTGATGAAGGCGCAGACGCCGATGGGCGGGCGCATCATCAACAACGGTTCGATCTCGGCCCACACCCCACGGCCGAATTCCATTGCCTACACTTCCACCAAGCACGCCGTCATGGGCCTGACAAAGACAGCGTCTCTTGACGGCCGCAAGTACGACATTGCCGTGGGCCAGATCGACATCGGCAATGCGGCAACCGAGATGGCTGCGCGCATGGCCAAAGGCGTGATGCAGGCCAATGGCGAGATCGCGGTCGAGCCCTTGATGGATGTGGACCTTGTCGGCTCGTCC
>CAZFKW010000185.1:1174-8126 GCA_964519795.1 uncultured Ramlibacter sp.
TATATGGCCAATTTGCCGCCTGGCGCCAACGTGATGTTCCACACCATCATGGCGACCAAAATGCCTTTTGCGGGCCGCGGCTGAGCTTCTGGGCTTCAGGCGCGCAGGGACCGGGCCAGCCGTGAGGCGGTGAGGGCGCGGCCCTCGGGCCAGTGGTCGGCATGGCTGCCATGTAACCACACCGCTTCACAGGCGGCCTGGAATGCGGGCAGCCCTGCACCCATCCTGGCAGCGACCAGCCCTGCGAGCACATCGCCCGTGCCGGCTGTGCCCAGCAGCGCATTGCCTGTGGGGTTGATGACGCTCACTTCGCCGGGGGCGGCAATCACCGTCCCGGAACCCTTGAGCACCACAACACACCTGTATCGGTCGGTGAGAGCGCGAGTGGCTGCAAGCCTGTCGGCCTGTATTTCGGCCGTGGCCATGCCCAGCAGCCTGGCTGCCTCGAGCGGATGCGGTGTGAGGACCGTGGGCGCATTGCGTGCTGCACGCGCCTTCAGCAGCGACTGCAACTGGGAATCCGTTGCGAGGGCATTGAGGGCATCGGCATCCAGCACAAGCCGTGCTGAGGTCGAGCAGGCACGGGGCAAGACGGCGCGGATGGCATCTGCGCCCCCGCCACAGCCGCAGGCCACCGTCATGGACTTGAACTCCAGCGATTCCACGCTCCGGAACATCAGCTCCGGCTGACTGGCGTCCGCGGCCATGGAGCCGGTGTCAAGAAGCGCCACCAGCACGCGGCCGGCCCCGGCGTGCAGCGCGGCCGAGCCCGCCAGCAGCGCCGCGCCTGTCATGCCAGGCGCACCGCCAACGATGGCGATGTCTCCATGGGAGCCTTTGTGCGATGCGTGTGGACGCGTTGTCGGCACAGGGGCGCCGCCGAGCCGTGCCTCAGGCAGGCGTGAGTCAGTCCCGGGTTGTGCTGCGGTGACCCCCAGGTCGTCGAACCAGACCCATCCGGCCATGTCGCGGCCATGGCCGGTGAACAGGCCAGGCTTTAGCGTGAGCAGGGACAGGGTGTGGTGAGCCCTGACGCAGCGGCCTTGCATTTCGCCGGTATCAGCAGCCAGCCCTGAAGGGGCATCAACTGCGAGGACTTGCGCGCCGCTGCTGTTCATCAGGGCCATCCACTGCGCCATTCGGCCTTCAGCGGGCCGGGTTGCGCCGATGCCCAGCATCGCATCAATGCACAGGTCGAATTCCGGCGGCGGAGAGTCGCTGAACGCAGCACCGGCCTGTCTCGCACGCCTGCAGGATGCGAGCGCATCGGCGGGAGCATGATGCTCGCTGCCCAGCCACGTCACGACGACGTCGCGTCCCCATCTGCGAAGGTGCATCGCAGCTTCCAGCCCGTCGCCGCCGTTGTTGCCTGGCCCGCAGGCGACCCAGGTCGTGCGGGCATGTGGTGCCACAGCCATGGCAAGCTGGGCCACGCGCAGGCCCGCGCGCTGCATCAATGCATGCGCCGGCAAGGCGGCGGCTGCGGCCTGCTCGATCGCCCGGGTGGCTGCAAGGCCGAACAGGTCGTGGGGCTGGTCTGGGCAAATACGATGCATCCTGGAATTGTGCGCCAGGCTTGAGCATTGGCGCCATAGTTGCTAATGTCGGGCCATGAACTCAGGTATCAGCCATGGACAGCCGTGACGACGAGGCGCGCACGTTCGCGCACCAGACATCAATGATCCTGCATACCGCCAGCCGCTACGGCGTTTTGCTGGCGGCCTGGTTTGGCGGATTTGCGGGCCTTCACAAGTTCATGCTTGGCGCACGGCGTGAAGGCCAGCTCTATGCCGCGCTCTTCTGGACGGGAGCGCCTGCCATTGCCGGGCTGATTGACCTGGCCGAGCTGGCGTTCGCACCGCACGCCAATGGACGATTCATGAAGCGGCATCCGGCAGATGCCTCCGTGGTTGAAAAAGCAGCCAGGCTCAGGCTGGTGCTTGGTGCCCTGGTCGTGGCCGGCGGGCTGTTTCTGCTCTATCCGGGCTGAGCGGCTGGGAACGCGGCGCCAGCCATTAACGCAAGAGCCGCCCCGCGTCCAGGCCTTCCATGTTCACGTCCGGGCTGCGGCCCGCCATCAGGTCGGCCAGGGCGCGCGCGCTGCCGCAGCTCAGGGCCCAGCCGCTGGAGCCGTGGCCAAGGTTCAGCCACAGTCCCGGCAGGCCGCTGGCACTGACAATGGGTGGCCCGTCAGGCAGCATCGGCCGCGTGCCTTTCCATTCCTGCACGCTGGAGCGGGTGTTGGAGATCTGCGCCGCGCCGGGAAACCAGTCGTGCAGCACCTTGTAGAGGGTCTGGATGGAGGATGCGCGCTTCTTGTCAGGCGATCCACCGATCTCGGCGCTGCCGGCCACCCGCACCCGGTTGCCCATGCGTGAAATCGCAACCTTGTAGCGTTCGTCCATCAGCGCGCTGCGCGGGGCATTGAGCGGCTCGCGCACCGGAGCGCTGATGGAGTAGCCGTACACGGCAGCCAGCGGAATCGTCAGCCCCAGCGGCCGCAGCAGCGCAGCCGACGCCAGGCCGGCGCACATCACGATCGCATCAAACCTGCGGGGCGCTGAATCGCTGGCGATTTGCAGCTGTCCGGGGGCGGCGGGATCGATGCCGGCGACCGTGGTATTGAACTCGAAGCGCGCGCCTCGTGCCTCGGCTTCCTTCTTGAGCAGCAGCGCGAACTGGCGGCAATTGGCCACCTCGTCCTGCGGCAGGTGGATGGCGCCATGGAAATGTGTGTCGGGATTCAGTGCAGGCTCGATGAGGCGAGCCTCTTGCGCGCTGATCTCGCTGAAGGCAACCCCTGCTTCCCGCAGTACCTGCAGGCCGGGCTGGACCATCTGGCTGTCCTTGCCGGACCGCAGCAGGACCATGTAGCCTGGGCTGCCGTCGTACTCAAGTTTCAGCTCTGCGGTGAGGTGGTGCAGCCGCTCGCGGCTGTAGAACGCCAGGCGCTGCAGGCGTGCGCGGTTGGACAGATAGGTGTCGAGCCTGCAGGCGCGCCACCATTTCCACATCCAGGCCAGTTCATCGCCGGACAGGGGCAGTCCGATGCGCACCGGCGCATGGCGGCTGAACATGAGGCGCGCCACCTTGCCCGGCATGCCCGGCGATGCCCAGGGCGTGACATAGCCAGGCGCCACGACGCCCGCATTGGCGAAGCTGCTCTCTTCTGCGGCTGCGCCGCGGCGCTCGAACACGGTGACTTCATGACCATCGGCTGTGAGCTCCCAGGCCGTGGTGACGCCGATGATCCCGGCGCCGACGATTGCGATTTTCATGAACGTTGTTTCAGCAGTTCTTCTGCTTGCAGTGCAATCCCGAGTATGGCGTCATCACGCAAGGGTCCATGCCAGATCATCAGGCCGGCAGGCAGCTCATCCGGCGTGTGGCAGGGGATGGAGATGGCGCAACCGTCCAGCATGTTGACCACACTGGTATTGCGCAGGAGGAGGGCGTTGACGCGAAAGAACTCCCCGTCGCGCGCGGGACCGGGGGCGACATCCGCAATCGGCGGCGCGACAATGGGCACGGTGGGGGACAGGACGGCGTCGTAGCCTGCCAGCGCGGATTCGACGCGGCTGATCCATGCATTGCGTGCATGGATGAGGTCGATGTACTCGAACGCCTTCATCGCCGCGCCGCGCTGGATGCGCGCTGCCACCCGGGGGTCGTAGGCGGCTTCGCTCGCAGCCAGCAGTTCGCGGTGCCAGGCATAGCTTTCGGCAGCGGAAAAGCCGCCGGTGGCCTGGATGGCGCCGAGGTCGCGGATTTCGTCCAGCGCGATCTCGTCAACCCGGGCGCCGGCGGAGCGCAGCCGCGCCACGGTCCGCCCAAATGCGTTGGTGACGGTGTCATCCAGGCCGTCGAGCATGGTAGTCTGCGCGATGGCGAACCGGCAGGCTGACAACGGAGCGTTGCGTGGCGAAACACGGCGCGCGGACAGGATTTCGTGGGCCAGGACAGCGTCGCGGACAGAGCGCGTCATTGCGCAGACAGTGTCCATGGTGGTGGACAGGGGCAGGGCGCCCTGCGTGGGCACCAGCCTGGCCGTGTTCTTGAAGCCGACGATGCCATTGAGCGCAGCGGGAATCCGGATGGAGCCGCCCGTGTCGGACCCCAGCCCGACGAAGGCCGAGCCCGTCGCCACGGAAACCGCAGCGCCGCTGGACGAGCCCCCCGGGATGCGTGGCGTTGCGGCGTCGCAGGCGTTTGCAGGTGTGCCGTGATGCGGATTGGTGCCGACGCCCGAAAAGGCGAATTCGACCATGTTGGTGCGGCCAATGATGGCAGCGCCCGCCGCCTTCAGCCGCGCGACGGCCGGGCAGTCTTCTGCGGCGGCCGGCGCCCCCGCCAGCACGGTGGAGCCGGCGGTTGTGGTCTGACCGGCGATGTCGAACAGGTCCTTGACGGAGACGCTCAGCCCGGCGAGGGGAAGCGCCCGGCAGGTGTCATCTGCGGCCAGCGCGCGCGCCTCATCGAACATGGTCTTGAGAAATACGGCCGCATTGCCGGGAGAGCAGGCAATGGCGATTGATTTTTCCATCTCGCCGGCAGCGTCGGTCTGGCCGGAGGCGATGCGGTCGCGGGTACTGTGCAGGTCTGGATACATGAGTCGGGCAGTTGAGCTGTGCGTGCTATACTCTTTGGGCTTTGCTGGCTGCCGGGTTTGCCTGTTTTACAGGTGTGATCGGTGAGGTTGGCGGAGTAAATCGCGATCCTGTCCATACAAGGTGTTGCAATGCTTTCAAACATTGCAAAACGGACTGGATTCTAGACCTAACCTTTGGAGCTCACCATGTCAGTCACCATGCGTCAAATGCTGGAAGCCGGCGTCCATTTCGGACACCAGATCCACATCATCAACCTGGAAAAATCGCTGCCGATGTTCCAGGAGGCGACCAGGTTCGTCAAGCAGCTCGCAGCCAACCGCGGCACTATCCTGATGGTCGGCACCAAGCGCCAGGCCCGCGACATCGTCGCAGCTGAAGCCCAGCGCGCAGGCGTTCCGTTCGTTGACCAGCGCTGGCTCGGCGGCATGCTCACCAATTTCAAGACCGTCAAGACCTCCATCAAGCGCCTGAAGGACATGAAGGCCCAGCAGGAAGCCGGCCTTGACTCCCTGAGCAAGAAAGAACAGCTCACCTTCACCCGCGAGATCGAGAAGCTTGAGAAAGACATCGGCGGCATCCAGGACATGACCGCACTGCCCGACGCCATCTTCGTGATCGACGTGGGCTTCCACAAGATCGCGATCGCCGAAGCCAGGAAGCTTGGCATTCCGCTGGTTGGTGTCGTGGACTCCAACCACTCGCCCGAAGGCATTGACTACGTGATTCCGGGCAACGATGACTCATCCAAGGCTGTGATCCTGTACGCCCGCGGCATCGCTGACGCGATCATCGAAGGCCGTGCCTCTTCCGGCAACGACGTCGTCAGGACCGCGCCCGCAGAAAGCGGCGACGAATTTGTGGAAGTGGAAGAGGCTTCGGCCTGATTTCCCCTCGTGGCGTGATCCGCCGCGTCAAAAAGGGGGCTTCGTGGCCCCTTTTTTTTAGCTGATTTTGTTTGATCTGAACCGATACGGAGATACTTAGATGGCTGCAATTACCGCAAGCATGGTCGCCGAACTGCGCGCCAAGACCGACGCACCCATGATGGAGTGCAAGAAAGCCCTGACCGAAGCCGACGGCAACTTTGAAAAGGCCGAAGACCTGCTGCGCGTCAAGCTCGGCAGCAAGGCCGGCAAGGCCGCCTCGCGCATCACCGCCGAGGGCGTGGTGGCCAGTTATATCGACGGCACGACCGGTGGCCTGATCGAGATCAACTGCGAGACCGACTTTGTCACCAAGAACGACAGCTTCCTGGCCTTGGCCAAAGGTGCTGCGGAACTGGTTGCAAAGCACAACCCCGCCGATGTCGCAGCCCTGGGCGCCCTGCCTTACAGCCAGGACAGCTACGGCCCCACGCTGGAAGACGTGCGCAAGGGCCTGATCGGCAAGATCGGTGAGAACATGAGCTTTCGCCGCTTCAAGCGTTTCGCAGGCGCGAACAAGCTGGCCGCCTACCTGCACGGCACGCGCATTGGCGTAGTCGTGGAATTTGATGGTGACGAAGCCGCCGCCAAGGACGTTGCCATGCATGTGGCCGCGATGAAGCCTGTGGCGCTGTCCAGTGCCGACGTACCGGCCGAGCTGGTCGAGCGCGAGCGCTCCGTTGCCGCCGCCAAGGCAGCCGAAGACGCCGCCCAGGCTGCGGCCGCCGGCAAGCCTGTGCAGTCCCCTGAAATCGTTGCCAAGCGTGTTGAGGGCGGCGTGCAGAAGTACCTCAAGGAAGTCTCGCTGTACAACCAGCAGTTCGTCAAGAACGACAAGCAGACCGTCGAGCAGATGCTCAAGGCCGCGGGCACCACCGTCAAGGGCTTCACGCTTTACGTCGTGGGCGAAGGCATCGAGAAGAAGGTTGATGACTTCGCCGCTGAAGTCGCCGCCCAGGTGGCCGCTGCCAAGGCTGCCGCTTGACCGGTCCTGGTCACAGAGCAGGGAAATTGATGAATCTACAGGGAGCCCATTCATGACCAGGTCCAAAGCAGCCCACAAGCGAATCCTGCTCAAGCTGTCCGGCGAGGCCCTGATGGGCGATGACCAGTTCGGCATCAACCGCGCCACCATTGTGCGCATGGTCGAGGAAGTGGCCGAGGTGGTGAGCATGGGCGTCGAGGTTGCCGTCGTGATAGGCGGCGGCAACATTTTCCGTGGCGTGGCCGGCGGCTCGGTCGGCATGGACCGTGCGACTGCCGACTACATGGGCATGCTGGCCACCGTCATGAATGCGCTGGCGCTCGCAGACGCGATGAACAAGCAGGGCCTGACAGCCCGCGTCATGTCGGCCATCGCCATTGAGCAGGTGGTCGAGCCCTATGTGCGCCCCAAGGCGCTGCAGTACCTGGAGGAGG
>CAZFKW010000186.1:0-8082 GCA_964519795.1 uncultured Ramlibacter sp.
GTCGCGGGCTGAGGGTTGCCGTCATTGGGTACGCTCCTTGTTGTTGGTTCTATAACCACCGCCACTCTTAACGAGTGGCGGTGGCCCAAGCAGGTTGGCGTACCGGTCATAACGGACTTATTCCGGCGAGTCTTGCAACTCCCCACCCGGGCCACCAAAAAATGGAGACACAGATGCGAAAGCCGCAAGGCTTTGCAGATTTTGCGGCTTGGGAGCCGTTACGAACAGGACGCCAATCCTGATCACGCGGGGTGCCACGTGACGACGCGAGTATATGACGGCTGGCTACGGGTCGGGTCGGATTTACCTGGTGCAAGCTTCGTTGCTGTGGCTGAAGAAGAGGTTTCTATCAGCAGATGCTGATGACATCACCATCATCTTTGTATGCGGTCTGCTGGGTGGTTGACCCCATCGCTCAACTGCACCGGCTCAAGATCGAACGGGTTGATGCCTTCAAGGCAGCCGACGTTGTAGCCGTACTGGTCTGGGAACGAGCGGCGTTGGTGATGCGTGTAGATGCCGCAGTTGGAGCAGAAGTAGTGCTTGGCCACTCCTGTGTTGAACTGGTAGAGCTTCAGCGCTTCCTGGCCCTGGACGATGGTGATACCCGATAGCGGAACCGACGCGACGATCGTGCCCTTTCTGCGGCAGATGGAGCAGTCACACCGGCGAGGGTTGACGATTCCATCGGGCAGGTCGATTTCAAGGACGACCGTACCGCAATGGCAGGAGAGCCGGTGTTTTGGGTTGACGGCAACGCCGCCGACGAACTTGATCATGAGTGCCTTGGGAAGAACGTGGAATCAGAGGCGGAACCGGAACTTAACGATTCGTTGTGCCTGATCATGGTCGCCGGAACGCAAGTAGTCTGCCGTGCCCTCCAGATCGCAGCCCCAGTGATGCCGGCGAGCAGAAAAGAAGTGGCCCATGTCATTTGACAAGTTGTCCCTTGTCGATGCGCTTCTTCCAATATGCCGGTTTGCGTTTGAACGGGGCGATGGCCACTACAAACAAGTCTTCGCCTCGATGCAAATACACCAGGGAATGCGGGAACCGCTTGGGAAAGACCCGGCGGGTGCCGTACTTGAATGGGGCGCCCATTTCCGGAAACTGCCGGGCAAGCTTCAAGGCCTGTTCGATTGAAGCCAGGAAGGCCTCTCCCAGCATGGGGTTGATGTCGGAGTAGCGAGCCCACTCCGCTTCAATTTCGTCGAGCGCTGCCCGGTGGAACCGTGCTGGTATCACTTTGGCAGGCGACGCAGCCTGGCAAATACTTCTTCTGCAGGAATGAGTTCGGCGGTGCCGTCCTCAATCTCTGCGATGCGTCGCTTGATCTCGTCGTCCCATGCAATGTCGACTTCGTCGTCCACGCCATGGACTGTCGCAAGAATCTCTTCGGCCAATTGGACACGCTCGTCCACGGGCAACTCTTTTGCCCTGCGGGAAAGTTCTTCGACCAATTGAGCGCTCATTTTGCATACCTCCATGAAAGGCTAGTCTACACCTTGCCAGGCGGCCGATGGCTTCACCCCGCTCGAAGCGCACATGGCCCACAGCAGGCGCCAGCTGCTTGCTCCAGACTCAACAAGACGCCTGCAATCAGGTCTGAGCCAGGGCAAAAATCGGCGCATCGACATCGCGCGTACCTTCAGAAGTGTTCGCAGTCTCAAGTGGCGTTGGACCCACGTGACGAAAAAATTCGTGGTCGTCCGGCCCACTGACCGACTCAGACAAGCACGTCCCGAATCGAAGCATCCTTGTTGAACTGCGCTTTCGCGAAAGGACATAAAGCGACGACCTTGGTGTTGGTTGCCCGGGCCCAATTTACCAGCGCGTCAAGCAGGCTGCGCCCGACGCCCTGGCCGCCGAGGCTTGCGTCCACATCTGTGTGATCGATGATGATCAGGGCCGCGTTGGTGCGGCTGTAGGTCATCCCGGCCACACGCTTTCCGTCCTGCTGGACATGGAACGCGCCGCCCGAGGAGGTTTCTTCGTGTTCGATTTTGTGGTTCATGCGGTGCACTTCGCGAAGCCTTCGACAAGCACGGGCCGAACGGGAGGGTAGTCAGGCGCCAAAGCAAGTGCCATTCGAGCTAAGGTGATACGGGGCTGACGTTTCAATAAAACGCCTGCAACCCCGTCTGCGCCCGGCCCAGGATCAGCGCATGCACGTCATGCGTCCCCTCATAGGTGTTCACCGTTTCCAGGTTGATCATGTGGCGGATCACATGGTATTCATCATGGATGCCGTTGCCGCCGTGCATGTCGCGCGCCATGCGGGCGATGTCCAGCGCCTTGCCGCAGCTGTTGCGCTTGATCAGGCTGACCATCTCGGGCGTGGCCTTGCCTTCGTCCATCAGGCGGCCTACACGCAGGCAGCCCTGCAGGCCCAGCGCAATCTCGGTCTGCATGTCGGCCAGCTTCTTCTGGATGAGCTGGTTCTGCGCCAGCGGGCGGCCAAACTGCACGCGGTCCAGCGTGTACTGGCGGGCGCGGCGCCAGCAGTCTTCTGCCGCGCCCAGCGCACCCCACGCAATGCCGTAGCGTGCCTTGTTCAGGCAGCCGAACGGACCCTTGAGGCCGGCCACGTTGGGCATGAGCTGGCCTTCGGGCACAAACACATCGTCCATGACAATCTCGCCGGTGATACTCGCGCGCAGGCTCATCTTGCCTTCGATCTTTGGCGCGGTCAGGCCCTTCATGCCTTTTTCGAGGATGAAGCCGCGGATGCTTTCCTGGCCGCCGACCTTGCCGTCAGGATCTTCCACTTTGGCCCAGACCACAAACACGTCAGCAATCGGCGCGTTGGTAATCCACATCTTGGCGCCCTTGAGTATGTAGCCGCCATCCACGGGCTTGGCGCGCGTGAGCATGCTGGCCGGGTCCGAGCCGTGGTTGGGCTCGGTCAGGCCGAAGCAGCCCACCCATTCGCCGGTGGCCAGCCTGGGCAGGTATTTCTGCTTCTGCGCCTCGCTGCCGTATTCGTTGATGGGGTGCATGACCAGCGAGCTCTGCACGCTGATGGCGCTGCGGTAGCCGCTGTCCACCCGCTCGACTTCACGGGCTATGAGGCCATAGGCCACATAGCTGAGGCCGGCGCAGCCATAGCCTTCAATCGTCGAGCCGAGGAAGCCCATGGCGCCGGCCTCGGTCATGATCTCGCGGTCAAACTTTTCATGGCGCGCAGCCATCAGCACGCGGGTCTGCAGCTTTTCCTGGCAGAAGGTGTGGGCGGCCTCGACGATGGCACGCTCTTCGTCGCTCAGCTGGTCTTGCAGCAGGAAGGGATCCTGCCAGTTGAAGTGGGCTTTCATGGGTGGGGTCTCCTGGGTAGCCCGCTATTGTCAGGCAGGCAAGGATAGGCGTCTAATATCGAATACCTATCCAACGATTGAAATTTCGAATTCATGGAATTCCGCCACCTGCGTTACTTCCTGGTGCTCGCCGAGGAACTGCACTTCGGCCGCGCGGCGCAGCGCCTGGCCATCTCGCAGCCGCCGCTGTCCACCAACATCCAGCAGCTGGAGGCGTCTGTCGGCGCCCGGCTGTTCACGCGCAACAGCAAGGCCGTGCAGCTGACAGAAGCCGGGCGGGCCTTTGTGCCTCAGGCGCGCGCGCTGCTGGAGCAGGCGCAGCAGGCAGCCCGCCATGCGCGGGATGTGGCGGACGGCCTGGCCGGCAGCCTGCAGGTCGGCTTTGTCGGCACCATGCTCTACCGGGGCCTGCCCGCGCTGCTGCGGCGCTTCCAGGCGCAGCATCCGCGGCTGCGCTTGACCTTGAAGGAACTCAGCTCCAGCGACCAGCTCATCGAGCTGGCGCATGAGCGGCTGGACCTGGGCTTTGTGCACACCACCCGCGTGCCTCCTGGCCTGGCGCAGGAGCTGGTGGCCAGCCAGCCCTTTGTGGCCTGCCTGCCCGCCGGCCATGCGCTGGCCCGCAAGCGCCAGTTGCCGCTGGCTGCGCTGCAGGGTGAGCCCTTTGCCTGCATCTCGCGCAGCGTGTCGGCGGACTACCACGAGCGCATCCTCAGCCTGTGCCTGGACGCCGGCTTCACGCCCGAGATCCGTTACGAGCTGCGCCATTGGCTCAGCGTCGTCTCGCTGGTGTCGCAAGGCCTTGGCGTGGCCCTGGTGCCGCAGGCCTTGCGACAGTCGGCGCTGCCCGGAGCGGCATTTGTGGCGCTGGCCGGCAGTGGGCTGCCGTATGAGACTTACTGCCTGTGGAAGCCGGGGCGCAGTCATGTGGCACTGGATGCGTTTGTGGAGGCAGTGCAGGGGACAGTGCGATAGGGTTTTGGCCTGCGGTGTACGATTCTGCAGGCTCCCAAATCAGCAAGGCTATCGCATGCAGAACACCCATGAAACCTCCACGGCGACCCAAACCATCACCCTCGGCGGCGGCTGCTTCTGGTGCACCGAGGCGGTGTTCGTCAAGGTGCGCGGCATCACCGACGTGGAATCGGGTTACAGCAATGGCCAGACGCTGAACCCGTCGTATGAGCAGGTCTGCACCGGTCGCACCGGCCACAACGAGGTGGTGAGGCTGCAGTACGACCCGGCGCAGATCAGCCTGGAGCAGATCCTGCAGATTTTCTTCATCATCCATGACCCGACCACGCTGAACCGGCAGGGTAATGACTCGGGCACGCAATACCGCAGCGGCATCTACTGGTCCACGGCGGAGCAACAGCAAGTGGCCACGGCCTTTGTGGGGCAGCTTGCGCAGGAAAAAATCTTTGACCGCCCCATCGTCACCGAGATCCTGCCGCTGCAGAACTATTCGCCTGCCGAGGAATACCACCAGGACTTCTTCGAGAAGAACCCCAACCAGGGCTACTGCGTGGCGGTAGCGGGGCCGAAGGTGGCCAAGTTCCGCAAGACGTTCAGGGAACTCGCACGGGATTAATATCGCGACACTTGTCGCAATAGTGGTATCGTTTGCCCCTTGATGGGCATTCCGGCATTCAGACGCAAACCCCAGGGTCCGCACGCAGTTGCGGCCGTGCTCGCGCTCGTGCTTGCGATGCTGCTGGCCCAGGCATTGGGATTTGCCCATCGCGTTCTGCACCACCCGCATGCAGCGGAGCAGGGCGGGCATGGCGTGGTGCTGCAAGTCGCGCCGCCTCAGGTCGTAGCCACGGTGATTGCATCGGTGGATGGGCATGCGGACGGGCATGGCGCGGGCCTGTTCCAGCACAACGAGCAGGACCCTGCCTGCCGCATTTTCGACCAGGCCGGCAGCGCTGACAGCCCGGGCTGTGTGCCGGCCATTGCCTTGCCGATGGCCTTGTCGTCGTACGTTCTCCTGTACTTCCAGGGCGAAGTGCTTGCCCGCCAGGTCGCGCTGTTTGATGCGCGCGCACCGCCTCCCGCTCGCTGAATCCCTTCTGTTGCGCTGCACGCCGGCTTTCCGCCAGCGTGCGGTCATGTGTTTTCCAGATTCAACGAGCACCATCATGAACAAGGTTTTCAGACGCAGCGCTGTGTGCGCTGCTGTATTCGCATTGGCCGGGCAAGCGGCGTGGGCGCAGGTCATGCCCTCCGGGACGCCGGCGCAACCCGCGCCGGGGGTCCCTTCGGGTCTGTCCGCGCCGGCGGCACCTGCACTCAGGGAAGTCACCGTCACCGGCAACCCCCTGGGTACGGCCGACCTCATTGCACCTGCGGCCACGTACTCGGGCACCGGCCTGCTGCTGCGCTCCGGCACGACCCTGGGAGAGATCCTGTCCAACACGCCCGGCGTGAGCAGCACTTACTTCGGCCCCAACGCCAGCCGCCCCATCATCCGCGGGCTGGATGGTGACCGCATCCGCGTGCTGCAGAACAGCGGCACCACGGTCGATGCTGCTGGCCTGAGCTATGACCACGCCGTGCCCTCGGACCCTCTGTCCATCGAGCGCATCGAGGTGTTGCGGGGTCCGGCCGCGCTGCTCTATGGCGGCAATGCGATCGGCGGTGTGGTCAACGTCATTGACAACCGCATTCCCATCGAGCCGCTGTTCAATGCTGCGGGCGGCGTCAGCGGCAAGGCAGATGCAGGCCTGGCCACCGGAAACCGCGAGCGTGGCGCCGGCTTGCTGGTGGAAACAGGCACCGACCGCTATGCCCTGCATGCCGATGTGTTTGACCGCCGCACGCAGGATGTGCGCGTGCCCGCGTCGCTGGCCTGCACACAGGGCGGCATCACCACCTTTGCGCGGCGCATCTGCAACTCGGCCAGCGACGTGAATGGCGGGGCGCTCGGAGGTTCCCTGTTCTTCGACCATGGCTACCTCGGCGCCTCGGTGTCCACCTACCGCAGCACCTACGGCACGGTGGCTGAAGACGAAGTAACCATCGGCATGAAGTCCAACCGCTATGCACTGCAGGGTGAAGTGCGAAACCTGGGTGGCTTCATCCAGAGCGTGAAGGCGCAGGCCGGTCACAGCGACTATGAGCACACCGAGTTTGATGCCGGGGCTGCAGGCACGCTGTTCAGGAACAAGGGCAATGACTTCAGGCTGGAGGCGCGCCATGCCAGGCTTGGCTTGCTGGAAGGCGTGATCGGCATGCAGGGCGACTACACCCGGTTCTCGGCCGACGGCGCGGAAGCCTTCGCGCCGTACAGCCGCACGGCGCAGACAGCCTTGTTCGCCTATGAAGAGCTGGGCACGAACTGGGGCAAGCTGACCTTCGGTGCGCGCACGGAAAGCGTCAAGGTTGACTCGCTGGGCAACCCGCTGGTGGCGCGGTTCATGCCCGGCTCGCGGCGCTTCAACCCGACGAGCCTGTCCCTGGGCGCTCTGGTCAACCTCAGTCCCTCATGGCAGCTGACGTCCAGCCTCGCACGCAGCCAGCGCGCACCGAAGGACTATGAGCTCTACGCCGACGGCCCGCACATCGCCACCGGCGCATGGGAGCTTGGCGACCCGAATGCCGGCAAGGAAAAGTCCACCAGCCTTGATGTGGGCGCAGCATGGAAGGCCGGCGCGAACAGTTTTGCGGTCAACGCCTTCTACACGCGCTTCTCCAACTTCCTCAGCTTGCAGTCCACAGGCAATACGCGCGGCCAGGAGGATGGCGCGCTCAACCCCATGGACGCAGACGGCGACGGCGTGGACGACAGCGATCCGGACAACGCCATCGTGGCCGAGTACCGCTACCAGGGCGTGCGCGCGCGCTTTCATGGGCTGGAGGCCAGCGGCAACATTCGCCTGCTTGAAGGCCCGTCGACTGTGGACCTGGAACTGCGCGGCGACCTGGTGCGCGCAGTGGACCTGAGCAACGGCCAGCCCCCATGCGCGTCGGCGCCACGCTGGCCTGGGTGCAGGGGCCATGGGGTGCCACGCTGGGCTTTGACCATGCCACGGCGCAAAAGCGCGTGCCTGTGGGTCAGCTGGCCAGCAGTTCGTACACATTATGGAGCGCAGGCCTGACATTCCGCTCCAAGGCCGGGCCGGCGGAACTCCTCTGGTTTGCCAAACTCAACAATGCGTCGGATCAACTGGCGTACTCATCCAGTTCCATCCTCACGCAGACGGCACCGGGCAAGGCGCCGTTGCCGGGGAGGAGTCTGAAAGTCGGACTGCGCGCAACCTTCTGACAGTACGCCGGCCGAGGCACTGTGAATGCGGACATGACCCGCGTCATGTCGCCGACGGCGCTGCGGCCACAGGGCAGCTGTAACGCCGGGTCAGCAAATCCGGCTCAGGGCGCGAGCCGCTCCCGCACCCATTTCTGCTGCCCGTCCAGCGTGTAGCGCAGCCTGTCATGCAGGCGGCTCTTGCGGCCCTGCCAGAACTGCCACTGGTCAGGATGCAGGCGGTAGCCGCCCCAGTGCGGCGGGCGCGGCGGGCTCAGCAGGAACTGGGCGCCGTACTTCGCGGCATTGGCCACCAGCACACCGCGCCCGGAAATGACTTCAGACTGCGGTGATGCCCAGGCGCCGATGCGCGAGTCGAGCGGCCGGCTCTTGTAATAGGCGTCGCTTTCCTCGGCCGGGACTTTTTCCACAAAGCCTTCGATGCGCACCACGCGCTCCAGCTCCACCCAATGGAACTGCAGCGCGGCATAAGGGTTGCCCGCCAGCTCCTTGCCCTTGCGG
>CAZFKW010000187.1:0-8072 GCA_964519795.1 uncultured Ramlibacter sp.
GTGGCTGCCGCGCATGCCCAGCTTGTCAAGTTTCTGCGCAATGCTGAAGCCCTTCATGCCTTTTTCAATCAGGAACGCAGTGACCCCGCGAGCACCCAGTTCAGGCTCGGTCTTGGCATAGACCACCAGCGTGTCGGCATCGGGGCCATTGGTGATCCAGAACTTGCTGCCATTGAGCAGGTAGTAGCCTCCCTTGTCTTCGGCTTTCAGCTTCATGCTTATCACGTCGCTGCCGGCGCCCGGCTCGCTCATGGCCAGCGCGCCCACATGTTCGCCGCTGATGAGTTTTGGCAGGTACTTGCTGCGCTGTTCGTCGCTGCCATTGCGCTTGATCTGGTTCACGCACAGGTTGCTGTGAGCGCCATAGGACAGGCCGACGGATGCAGACGCGCGGGAGATCTCCTCCATGGCGATCATGTGCGCAAGGTACCCCATGTTGGCGCCGCCGTACTCCTCGCCCACCGTGATGCCGAGCAGGCCCAGGTCGCCCATCTTGCGCCACAGGTCCATGGGGAACTGGTCGCTTCGGTCAATCTCTGCAGCGCGCGGCGCAATCTCGCTTTGCGCAAATTCACGCACGGTATCGCGCAGCGCGTCAATCTCTTCTCCGAGCTGGAAGTCAAGGCCTGGCATGTTCATGTCGCTGTCTCCTCTGGGTGTCAATAGGTCCTGGGCACGGGGACGAGGGTTTGCTGCATGACGGCGCACAGGCTGCTTTTGCCTTCGCCGTCCACATGCATGACCTCGGCTGTCGTGACGATGATGCGCTTGCCGGCCTTCGTGACCCGGCCGGTGGCGCGAAGTTCGCCGCCCTGGAATGCGGCGAGGAAATTGATCTTGTACTCGACCGTCGTGACTTCCATGCCTTCGGGAGCCACGGTCAGCGAGGCATAGCCGCCTGCAATGTCTGCCAGCGCTCCCATGGCTCCGCCATGAAACCCGCCCTGCTGCTGGGTGACCTTGTCAGAGTAAGGCAGCGCGACTTCGCATACGCCTGGCGCCACGGCCACAAGGCGCGCACCCAGGTGCTGCATCATGCCCTGGCGCACGAAGCTCTGTTCGATCCGTTCATGGAGTTCGGTTTTCAACATCAGGCGGCCTTCTTCTCGTGTTTTTGCAGCAGGTTCCGCGCTTCCTTTTCGTGCGCCTTGACCTCCTCAAGGTTGGCCTGCAGGTCGGCCATTTGCTCTTCGAGCTGCTTGCGGTGGTCTGCCAGCACGATGAGGAACTTGCGCAGCTGGGGACCGGTATCGCGCGGGCTGTCGTACATGTCGATCAGCTCCTTGGCTTCCGTGAGGCTCAGGCCCAACCGCTTGGCGCGCAGGGTTAGTTTGAGCCGCGTCCGGTCGCGCGCCGTGTAGACGCGGTTGCGCCCGCCGGGGCCGGAGCGCTCGGGCTGCAACAAGCCCATGTCTTCGTAAAATCGCATGGCGCGGGTGGTCAGGTCAAATTCCCTGGCCAGGTCGCTGATGGTGAAAGTGTTAGCCATAAGTTTCCAGCAATCCATGTGACTGCGCGGCACGTTGCCCACGCCTACAATGCGGTGACGTCATTGACGTTTACGTAAACGTCAATTATGAACCAGAAAACCACCGCATGAATGCACTCGAACTCCAGCTCCACTACCCTTTTGGCGAAACCCTGCCCGAGCCTGGCCGGGCCGTGGAAGTGGCGCCCGGCGTCAAGTGGATCCGCATGTCGCTCCCCTTTGTGTTGAATCACATCAACCTCTGGCTTCTTCGCGACAGGATCGATGGCCGGGAAGGCTGGACGGCAGTGGACTGCTGCATCGATCACGATGCGTCCAGGACGCAATGGAAGCAAGTGATCGCCAACGAACTGGAAGGCTTGCCCATTCTGCGCGTGATCGTGACGCACATGCATCCGGACCATATCGGGATGGCGCACTGGTTATGCGAACGGTTCAACGCGCCACTGTGGATCAGTTCCACCGACTATCACGCGGCCAGGCTGGCTTCCCAGACGACAACAGGATTTGGCGGGGAAGGTGCTGCGAAATTCTTTGCTTCGCACGGCCTCAATGACGCTGACTCTTACGAGAAGATCCGCAACCGCGCCAGCTACTACCCGGGTCTTGTGCCGGCACTGCCGCGCAATTTTCACCGCCTGATGGATGGCTATGTGGTCCGCATTGGCGGGCGCGAGTGGCGGTGCATCAGTGGGTACGGCCACGCGCCAGAGCACATGGCCCTGTTTGCCGGCGACGTCAAGGTGCTGATCGGCGGGGACATGATGCTGCCGCGCATCTCCACCAATGTGAGCGTCTATGAAATGGAACCAGAGGCCGATTCCCTGCGCCTGTTCCTGGAGTCGATTGACAAGTTCATGGCGCTGCCCGAAGACACGCTGACCCTGCCTTCGCACGGCAAGCCGTTCACAGGCCTTTACACACGCATCGGGCAGTTGCATGACCACCACCGGGACCGCCTGGCCGAGGTGATGGCTGCGTGCACCGCAAAGCCCTGCAGCGGGGCCGACATCCTGCCCATCATGTTCAAGCGTGAACTGGACCTGCACCAGACGACATTCGCCATGGGCGAATCAGTGGCACACCTGCATGCGCTGTGGTTTGAAGGAAAGCTCAGCCGGCGGTTGTGCGACGACGGCGTCTACCGGTTCGGCATAACTTGAACAGGCGGACCGCTTGCACGGTCCAGGAGCGATGCGTCAGGGCCGGACGGCCTTGAGCCTTGCCGCCAGCAAGGCCGATACGTAGCCGTGGAGCCAGTCGAAGTTGATGGGCTTGGGCCGCAGGACGGCGTCCGCAGGGAGGCCGCCGCGGCGAGCAATATCATCCAGCGGCATTCCGGTCACGACCACCACCTGCATAGTCTTTAACTGCTGGCGCCCCTTGAGCATGCGCAGCATTTCTATGCCGTCCACCTCAGGCATCTTCAGATCTGTGATGAGCAGATCGGGCTGAAGGCTGGCGACGTCCATCAATGCCTCCAGTGCTGATTGCGCCAATGTGCAATCCATTGCCAGGCCCCACTCCTCAAAGTGCGCCTTGTACAACTCCCGGATGTTCTCGTCATCTTCCACCACCAGCACCTGCAGGCGCGACTGTGGCGCTGGCACCAGGTGAATGGAATTGGGGCTGTATCGCTGAAGGTATGCATTGACTGAGCGCAGCGAAATTCGCCGGTGCCCGCCTTGTGTCTTCCACGCTTCGATCTCGCCTTTCTCGACCAGCGCCTGGACCGTGGCAACGGAGAGCCCAAGGAGCTTGGCGGCATGGCTGGTCCCGCAGTAATCGTCTGCCGTGAGCTGTTCGGCAACGGGTTCCACGGGTCTGAGGTGTCTGACCATAAATTGACCTGCTTTTCAGGGAGTAAATGATGGGTTACGCAGCGAATTCGGCAACAGATTCTTGTCAATTTTATCAAATTAATCGACGCTGTCCATATCCCAATCACCTTTTAGCCAAGTCTTACACATGATTCCTTAAGATTCAATCGCTCATTTGTCGCACCAAATGTAGTCATAAAAGAATAAGAAAATGAACTAATCGATGAAATTGACAAATACATTTCAGAAATTTATATTTTATCAACTTAATCGAAAAATACGTTTTACTCAAATTCACGGGGATGACAATGAAGCAACTGAAAATTGGTTTTATCGTGCTTGCTCACGCCACCCTCGTTGCCTGTGGTGGAGGGGGGGCGGTCAGAGCGTTATTGCTCCGACAGCAGTTCCAGCAAGCGCCAATGCCGACACAGCAGTGATTCAGGCGCATTTCGATCGGCTGAACGAAGTTCGCCAGGCCATGGGGCTGAACCGCCTGGCATGGAGTGATTCACTGGCCACAGCTGCCGGGAAGCACGCTGACTTCCAGCGCATCAACGAACAGCACGGACACGGCGAAGTACCAGGAATGCCGGGTTTCACCGCCATTGGATATGGTGACCGCGCCAGACTCGCAGGCTATGCCGGGTCGCTCGTTGGTGAAGTCATCGTTGGAGGCAACGCACAGACTGCGCAAGACGGTCGCACCCTGATGGACTCGCTGCTCACGGCGCCCGGCCACAGATTCGTAATGCTGGGCATGGAGTTCACAGACGTCGGCATTGGCGCATTGCCGCTGACGACAAATGTAGGCCAGCGCGGTACGCCATGGGTCGCCCCGGACCGCGTACTCGCCTACCCGCATGATGGCCAGACCGGTGTTCCCACCGCCTTTGCGCCGGCCTCCGAGTCACCCAACCCCCTGCCCGATGTTGCCTTGACCGGCATGCCACTGAGCGTGCACGCAGGCATGTTCACAAGCTTCGTGGCCAACGGTGCACGACTGACAAACAACCGCACCGGCGCTGACGTGGCACTGCTGCCGGACACAAGCCTCGGCCAGGCGCGCTGCGCTTTCGTGTTCTACCCTGCACAACGGCTGGAAACGGATACCAGCTACACGTTTCGCGTCGATGTCATCATTGCGGGGACATCCCGGACCATTACCAGCACGTTCACCACAGGCAGCATTTGAAGCGCAGGATCAATCGCCACCGAACGTGAAGTAGAACGTTGCACCCTGCCCCGGGCTGGCCTCTGCCCATACCTTGCCCTGGTGGCGCAACACAATGCGGTTGACGGTCGCAAGGCCGATGCCCGTACCGGGGAAATCCGTTCCCGAATGCAGCCGCTGGAAGACTCCGAACAGCTTGTCGGCATAGGCCATGTCGAATCCGGCGCCGTTGTCTCTCACAAAAAAGACCGCGCTCTGCGGCAACTGCCCGACGGAAATCTCGGCTTCAGCGTTCCGCGAGGTGAACTTCCAGGCATTTCCCAGCAGGTTGTCCAGCACGATGCGGATCAGCCTGGGATCGCCCTGGGCTACCAGCCCGTCCTGGACATGTGCCCACACGCTGCGTGAAATCTCGCGGGCCTGTAGCTGGGACAGGATCTCACGGGAGATCGCTGTCAGGTCCACTGGCGAGTTCAGTACATTGGCGCGGGAGACCTGGGCCAGCGACAGCAGGTCCTCGATGAGTTCGCCCATCTGGGCGACCCCGGACTGGATACGGGCCAGGTAATGGGCAACCTTGGCCTCACGCGCCTGATCGCCCAACTGGCGCGCGAGCAGACGGCTGAAGCCGTCGATCGCACTGAGTGGCGAGCGCAGGTCATGCGACACGGAGTAGGAAAAGGCTTCCAGCTCCTGGTTGGACTGGCGCAGCGCCTTTTCCTGCCGGGTCAGCTCAGCAGTGCGCTCCTCGACCTTGCTCTCCAGGCTGGCGTTGAGTTCAGTCACCTGCTCGAACAGGCGGGCGTTGTCGATGGCGATGGATGCAAGTTGCGCCATTTCGACAGCCACATACTCATCCTGGAGCGTGAACTCCCCCTCGAATTTGTCGGTGAGCTGGAGCACGCCCATGTTCTCACCCGCGCGGCTGACCAGCGGCACGGCAAGCCAGCCCCGCATCGCGGGATGCCGGGACGCCGCCGCACCGAAGCCACGCCAGCGCGGGTGGGCCTCCAGCGCTTGTTGTGTCAAACGCATCGGACGGTTGCTTTCGCAAACCATGGCGTAAATCCCGGAGCCGTCAGGGTCCTCCACGTAGTCGCGGTACGCCGCATACTTTTCGGACAACGAGACCGCACTGACTGCCTGCGACCAGTCGTTGCCAACGGTGAGGCTGACAATACCCTGGTGTGCACGAATCACCGCGCGCGCCTGCTCGACAACCTCCTGAAGCGTCCCCTGCAGCGTCTTGTGCAGGACGATTGCGCTGGACGCGTCGGCGGCCCGCTGCAGTGTGAACAGGTGCTCCTGAATATCCTTTTCAGCCTGCACGCGCTGGGTAATGTCGGCGAACACCGCAAGCGCGCCGGTGATGCCCGCATCACTCTTCATGGGCCGGTAACTCGCCCGCAGCAGGCGACCCGCAGGTACCTGTGCGTTGCGCACGACAAAATCAAGCAGTGCGCCGCTTTCACCCTGAAGCGCCCGGTACAGGGGTAATTCGCGCCAGCTGCAGACCTCGTCGTGGCCAGGCAGGTACAAGCCGTAGCGCTGTGGCCATTGTTCCGGCGGAACCGGCGTTTCATCAAGCCCCAGCATACGCACAGCTGCCTCATTGCACATGAGGACACTGCCGGCAGCATCAACAGCCATCAGGCCTTCCTGCATGCTGTTGATCACGGTCTCCAGCGTCGCATAGGCCTGCCGGCTGTGGCCCAATTCAGCCTCAAGCTCCTTCTGCCGCTGCTGGAGCGAGTCCGCCATGAGGTTGAAACCGGCCGCGATGCGTGCGAACTCGTCCGATGAACGCAGCGGATGCAGCGCGATACGCGCTTCCAGGTTTCCCCGCTTGAGGCGGCGGGCTGCCCCCATGATCTGCATGGCCGGCGCGACGATGACGCGCCCGCCCATGATCCAGGCCAGGTACCCTCCAACCAGAGCGGCCAGGCCCAGCGCCATGAGATTCACGACCAGGCGCGAGCGGATGGCGGCCGCGGCCTCGTCACTGCCGGGCAAGCCGGCAACCAGGGTCTGGGCATGTTGCGCCTCGAGAACGACCGCAACAACGGCCATGGCAAGCAGGGGCACGATGGCCATGATGACCAACGTGACCAGACGCCCTCGCAAGCTTATGCGCATTTCCTGGTTCCTGTTGCCTCAGGCGAACCCGGCCAGGCGGAAGGCACGGACCTGCCCGGGCGATTTGAAAGGGTCAGCCGGCAGCAGGGCGCGATTCGTTGACCGCGAGCCAGTAGTTCTGCAGTTGCTGGAGCTTTTCAGTGAACTCGCCGAAATCAACCGATTTCCGGACGAAACTGTTCGCGCCTTCCCGGTAGCTGGCAATGATGTCTTCCTCCTCACTGGACGATGTGAGGATGACCACGGGGATGAAGGAGGTGCGAGGGTCGCTGCGGACACGTTGAAGCACTTCGAGCCCCGAAAGTCGCGGCAGCTTCAGATCGAGCAGCACAAGCTTGGGCTGATCACGGGTATCCCGGCCGGCGAATGCGCCTTGCCCGAACAGGTAGTCGAGCGCCTCGACGCCATCACGTGCCACAGCGATGTTGTTCACAAGGCCGTTCTCGCGCAGGGTGAGCGTCGTCAACTCAAGGTGGTCGGGATTATCTTCAACGAGAAGAATTGTGTTGTCATTCATGATGTTCAAATTTCCTCGTCCCAGCGGTTCAGGGCCGCCCCGTGATGCACATGCCCATGTTGCCACACCCTTTGCCGGATGTCGAATGGTACTCCTACCGCCATCCTCGGGTAACTACCATTGGGGCATGGCCTCATCCTTGAGCTGCCCGCGCAGCTCGGCGTAGTCGGGCACTACAGTACGCACAGTGTCCCAGAATCGGGGGCTGTGGTCCATGACGCGCAGGTGGCTCAACTCGTGCGCCACGACATAGTCAATGACTGACTGCCGGAAGTGAATCAACCGCCAGTTCAGCCGGATCGAACCGTCCGCACTGGCGCTGCCCCACCGGGTTCCCGCACTGCTCAGGCTCAGTTTGCGCCACTGCACGCCCAAGGGGGGAGCGAAGTGATCCAGCCGCTCGATGAAGACGCGCCTGGCCTGGCGCATCAGCCATGCCTGGACCGCGTCCCGTATCTGGGCCGGGCTGGCGTGGTGCGGCAGGCCGACATGCAGGGTCAGGCGAGGCACGCCCGCAAGCGTGAGGTTTTCCGCTCCTTCGTTCGTGTTCAGCACCGCGCCGGGTCCATCAAAGGCATGGCGCGGGTCCAGCACCACAATGACCTGCTCGCCCAGGAAGGGCAGGATGGTGCCGTCTTTCCATTCGATGCGAGCCGACTCCAACCGCCGGCTCCTTTCGCGGGCCTCATCGAGCTTGCGGATGATCCAGGCTGACTTTTCGCGCAGCGCCGCTTCCACCTCGTACAGTGGCACCCACCTGGGTGCGCTGACGACCAGCCCGTCGGGGCCGACAACAAAGCCGATGGTACGCCGCTTGCCGCGCCGGAATTCATAGGCCACAACTGAATCGCCCAGCAGGGCCTCGCGGTTGGCGCGGGGATGGCGGAATGTGGTGGGCGCCAGCAGACCGGCAAGTGGCTCTGCGGGCGGGCCGGC
>CAZFKW010000188.1:0-8032 GCA_964519795.1 uncultured Ramlibacter sp.
CTGCGATTCCTCTGCGGCATCCCTGAAGATGCCCTTGGCCATCTGGGACCGTTCCTGTTTCATCCGGGCGAGGTTCACCTCGGCACGGACCGCATGGGCGGAGGCTCCGCCGCCGCCCAACACGGCATACTCCGCCAAATGGCCCGCCAGCCTCAGCTGTCCCGCCGCAGCCAGCGCCGTGGCCCGCGCAGCCATCACTTGCGCCCCCCCGGCCAACGCGCACAGCTCGGCCGCCAACTCGGCATCGCGCGCCGGTTTGAGATTGGCGGGGTTGCCGTCCCACCACCCCCCCGAGAGCCGCACGATATTGCGCACCACGAACTCCGGGTCGTCGTAGTTGGGCTGGAGATAGGGCCGGCCGCTGAGCTCTTCGGGTGGCTTGACCCTGTGCAGGATCTCGTCGAGCTTGGCCCCGCTGTTCAGAAGGTCTGTGGTCTGGCGGTGCAGCGAATGCAGCCAGGCCGCTGTGTCGCTCAGGTACGGCTCAACGACGTCAAACCCCTCAAGGATGGGCCCATGCCCTCCGACGACCACATCGGGCTTGTGCTCCAGCATGGCCAGAAGCGCTCCCGCCCATTCGGCCGCATACCGCTGGACCTTCTGGGGATTCCCGGCGTTTGGCGACGCCCAGATAACGAAGTCGCCCGCAACGACAGCCTTGCGCGCAGGGTCCCATACCCAGACATGGTCGTCAGTTTCACCCCGGTTGTGGCGCAGCTCAAAATGCGCAGAGCCTACGGTGATGTCAAGCCGGTGCCGTACCAGCACGTCGGGCCGCGGATACTCGGTCGGCCAGGGAAATGTTGAGCGGCTGTACTGTCTGCGGTTGATGCGCTCGTTGTGGGCCGCGGTCTCTGTGTACCGGCGAAAACGCGCCACGGAATTCTCATGCGCAATCAAGCGCGGCGCGGGCCAGCCCCTTTGCCGTGCTTCCTCCATGTACAGCCTGACGCCGTTCACATGGTCAAAGTGCCCATGGGTCAACACAAGGGTGTGCACCGGATCGTCCGGCGCCCACTCACGCAGCGCATTGTGTACCAGGGGCGCCGAATCCACAGAGCCACTGTCACAAACGAGCAGCCCCGCATCCGTCCTGAACGCCGTGACATTGGCACCAAGACCCCGGCAGATGACAGTGACCATCCCCTCTCGCGGCTCCACGACACTGACTTTGGGCAGGTTGCGGAACCAGTCGAGTATGTTCAGATCGCCCGACATGATCCTCCTTGCAGCGCCCAACGGGTCCGGAATGCGCTGTGCGACCTCCCCGGAAATTGAGGATTTCTGATCCACGCGTCAGTCTTTCTTGAGGTTGATGTTCTTGATGATGGCCGCCCACTTGTCGCGATCAGTCTGCACGTAGCGGCCGAGGTCAGCCGGGCTGCCGGTGGTGACTTCGCAGTTGAGCGTGGTCAAGGCAGCCTGGATACGCGGCTCTGCGAGCGCCTCGCGAATGGCCTTGTTGAGCTGCGCCACCCTGGCCGCATCCGTCTGGACAGGTGCCAGCAGTGCGAGCCAGCCGTCAATCTCGTAGTCGCTGATGCCGGCTTCCATGACCGTGGGTACCTGAGGCAGCACCCTGATGCGTTTCGCCGAGGTGACGGCAAGTGCGCGCAGCTTGCCCGACTCGATCAATGGCGTGGCCAGCGCGGTGGTGATGGCCATGAACGTCAGGCGCCCGGTGACCAGATCGGCAACCGCATCAGACTGGCCCTTATATGGCACGTGAACGAGTTTCACACCGGCACGCGCATTCAGGAGTTCGCCAGCCAGATGTGGCGACGAACCGATGCCGGCCGAACCGAAGGTGATGTTCGCGCCAGGCTTGCGGGCTTCCGCAATCAGGTCCGCCAGCGTCCTGTAAGGCTGCGCCGGGTTGACCACGATCACGTTGGGAATCGTGGCCAGCATCGCGACAGGTGCGAAGTCTTTGATGGGGTCCCATTTGAGTCCTGTCTGGAGCGACGGATTCACCGTAAACCCCGGGCTTGCCAGCAGCAGCGTCATGCCATCCGCCGGTGCCCGTGCGACAAGCTCGGTGCCGATGCTCCCGCCCGCTCCCGGCTTGTTCTCCACGATGACCCGCTGGTTCATGCGCGTGGACAGGTCGTCCGCCACCAGCCGTGCCACTGAATCACCGACGCCGCCTGCAGTGAACGGCACGACGATTCTCATCTGCCGGTCCGGGGGCGGGTCAGCCGCCAGGCCGGCCGGGGACGCCAGTGCTCCCGCGCCGGCCAACATGAATGCCCTTCTGTTGAATTCCATTTTTGTCTCCTTCATGGTTATGGATGTTTGCACCGCAGAATGCCGGATCAGTGGCCCGGCTTGAACTTTGGCAAAGTGATTTCAGGTGATACATCGTCATACTGCACGGCCACCTGCATGCCGGCATGCACCGCTTCAGGTTCGCAGCCGACGATGTTGCTGGCCATGCGAACGCCTTCTTCGAGGTCGATCAGGGCCACGGTGTAGGGCACCTCCGCGCCATAGACCTCAGCTGGCACCGGATGCCGCACAACGATCCAGCTGAACACGGAACCCTTGCCCGTGGACTCCACCCACGCGGCGTCGCGCGAATTGCAGTGTGGGCAGACCTGGTTGGCAGGGAAGCGGTGCGAACCGCACTCCGAGCATTTCTGCAACAGGAGCTTGTGCTCCCTGCAGCCGTCCCAGAACGGCGTCGAATCGGCATCCGGGACTGGAAGGGGTTTCAAGTATTCGCTCATGTTTTCAGTTCCTCAAAATCAATGCGCTGCCACAGGTCATCGCACCGGCGGTGGTCATGGCAATCCGCGCGTCCTTCACCTGTGTGGCTCCGCCCTCGCCTCGCAATTGGCGCACGGCTTCGAGCACATGATTGAAGCCGTGGATATAGGCCTCTGAGAGCAGGCCCCCATGGGTATTGATTGGCAGGCTTCCGCCCTTGGCGATATGGCCGCCCTCCCCCTCGGCGCAGAATCCAAACCCTTCCAGTTGCATCAGCACGCTATAGGTGAAACAGTCATAGATTTCCGCCACATCCACATCCTTCGGACCAATGCCTGCACTGCGCCAGAGATCGTCAGCAATGTAGTGCGCATAGTTGCGCGAATGCTCGGGCCAGCGGATCGCATCGAACAGGTCGTCGCCCTGGTTGGGGCCGCCACCGTAAGCCCCCCCCATGATGTGCACCGGCTTCTGTTTGAGGTCTTTCGCACGGTCGCGGTGAGTAACCACAACGGCGCAGGCACCATCTGACTCCAGGCAAATGTCGAGAACGCGAAACGGGTCGACGATCTTGCGCGACGACATGTAGTCATCCATGGTGATGGGCTGGCGCTGCATGGCGCGCTCATTTGTTACTGCATTGGCGCGGCTGGCAATGGCCACCGCCGCAAGCTGCTCATTCGTTGTCCCGTACTTGATCATGTGTCGCCGGCACCACATGGCCATGGCCTGCGGATAGGTGATCCAGCCGAAGGGCGCCGTGTATTGCGTGACGCCTGCTGCCTTCATTTCCCTGCCGCCTCCGAGCCGGAACCCCGAGCGGCCGTTCATGGCCCGGTAGCACACCACATGCGTCGCCAGGCCCGCTTCCAGCGCGGCAACGGCCGCCAGGATGATGAGGTTGGCCGCATTTCCCCCGCTGGCATAGTCCACGGCATAGAGCGCCTGAGGAATGCCCAAGGCGGTTGCAACCGAAATGGCAGGTACCGAATCATTGAAGTTGAAGCTCACGATGCCGTCAATATCCGAGCGCTTGACGCCCGCATCATCGATGGCCTTTTTGCAGGCCTCGCTGGCGAGGTCCAGCACGGTCCGGCCGGATTTTTTGGAGTAGCTTGTCTCTCCAATGCCGACGATGCAGTATTTGTCGCGAAGGCTGAATGTCACTGTCTATCCTTTCATGGCCCGGTAGGCTGGTTTCCGCTTTTCTGCGAACGCGCGCAGCCCTTCGGTCGCGTCCGGGTCGGTCGTTGCGTAGCGATGCACGTAGTCGATTTCATAGTCAAGCGCGGCATCCAGGCCCATCTGCAGCCCCTCATTGACAAGGTGCTTGACGCCGCTGAGGCCGGACATGCTCATGCCCGAGAGTGCTTCTGCGAAGTCCCGCGCATGCGCGATCAACCGGTCACCCGGGATCACTTCATTCACCAGCCCGATCTCCATGGCTTCCTGCGCGCCCAGGAATTTGCCTGTGAGCATCAAATGCTTGGCGCGCAAGGCACCGATCGCGCGCGGCAGGCGCTGCGACCCGCCTGCTCCCGGCAACTGCCCGAAATTGAGGTGGGCATCGCCGATCTGCGCACCTTCTGACGCAATCACGATGTCGCAGGCGAGAAGCAACTCCAGCCCACCGGCGGCGCAGGCGCCATTGACCACGGCGACAAAAATCCGGTCTGAAGATTCAATCGCCAGCAGCATGTCCCTGAAGTCGTTCAGGAAGCTCCTGAAATCGTCCGGCCGCTGGTAAAGCCCCACGTACCCCGCCAAATCACCGCCAGCGCAGAACGCTCGGCCTGCCCCGGTCAGAAGTACCGGCGGGCCGCTCCCCAAGGCTTCCACCGCTGTTTTCAGCTCCTTAACCGTCGCCCAGTCCAGCGGATTGAGCTTTTCAGGGCGGTTCAGCGTGATCAGGCTGGCGGAGGAACTGTCTTCAATCAACAAATTTTTCTGTTCCATAGTCCTACTGTCCGACAATCTGACCGAAGAGTAGAGTATCCTTCGCTTCAATGCAAGAACAAATTCAAAATCCATCTCCGGCGACCTTCGGGAAAATCCCGCAGGCCCTGGCCTACCAGCAGGTTTTTTCGGCCATTGAGAAAGCCATTGAATCTGGCCGCCTGGTCATTGGCGACTCACTGCCATCGGAGGCTGACCTTGCGACGCAGTTCGGCGTCAACCGCTCGACAGTGCGCGAAGGGCTGCGCCTGCTGGAACATGCGGGCATGGTGCGCCGCGACGGCAAGAAGCTCGCCATCGCGCTCCCGCGCTACCTTGACCTCGCAGCCCGCGCATCCCGAGCGCTGGCAATGCACCGGGTGACATTCATGGAGCTCTGGGAAGCGTCCATGACCATTGAGCCGCTGATTGCCAGCCTGGCAGCGGAACGCGTGACTCCGGCCCAGCTTGCCGCCTTCGACAAGAACCTCGCGCAGATGGCTGAGAGCATTGACGACATCGAGCGCGTGCTCGAGCTTGATGTGGCCTTCCACAACATGCTGGCCGAGGCTGCAGGCAACCGGGCGCTGATCCTGGCGCGTGAACCCATCGGCCTGCTGTTCAAGCCTGCGGGCCAGGTCATCTTGCCGCGCCTCAAAACGCAGGACCGGATCCTGGCCGCACACCAGTTCATCGTCGATCTGCTCAAGCAGCGCGACGCCGCTGGCGCCCAGGACTGGATGCGCCGGCACATGGCGGATTTCAAGCGAGGATACGAAGCGACCGGCATGGACACCAACGAACCGCTAGACCCCTGAGCGGGCAAATCCGGCATTCAGGCGCCACACCATGAATTCAACAGAAGAACGCGTCGGCGCCCTGAGTGGCGTGCGGATACTGGACATGGCCACCGTGCTCGCCGCGCCCATGGGTGCGACCCTGTGCGCGGACCATGGCGCCGACGTCGTAAAACTTGAACTGCCCGACGGGAGCGACGCCCTGCGCGGGCTGCAGCCCGTCAAGGACGGCGTACCCCTGTGGTGGAAAGTCGGCAATCGGGGTAAGCGCGGAATCACCCTGGATGTGCGCCATCCGCGCGGCCGGGAAATTCTTCTGACAATGCTCCCCGGCTTTGACGTACTGGTGGAGAACTTCAGGACCGGGACCATGGACAAGTGGGGCCTGGACATCGACACCTTACACCAGGCCAACCCCAGGCTCGTGGTGGTGCGGCTCACGGGCTTCGGCCAGTCAGGACCGTACAAGGCCCGGCCCGGATACGCCAGGGTATTCGAAGCCATGAGCGGCTTCACCAACCTCACAGGCGATGCGATTGCCGGCATCTTTTGCGCATTTGCCATTGCATCGGAAATCGCCCGCCTGCGCGGGTCGCCTGAGGCCAAAGGCCGGGAAGTGGACCTGGCCGCAACGGAAGCATTGATCCGCATCCTCGACCCCTTGCCTGTGGAGCACGAGCAACTCGGCCTGGTACGGGGGCATGAGGGCAACCGGACCAGCTACACCGCGCCGTCCAACATGTACACCAGCCGCGACAACATCTACTTCTCGCTGGTGGCGTCGTCCAACCCGATCTTCAAACGCCTGTGCGAGGCTGTGGACAGCCCCGATTGGGCCGCTGACCCCCGCTTCAACTCCAACCCCGCGCGGGTGAAGAATCTGGTGGAACTCGACGAGGCGCTGGGCGCCTGGTTTGCCGCACACGATTTTGCGGAGATTGCGGCCAGACTTGAGCCGGGCGGTATCCCGTTCAGCAAGGTGTTCAATATTGAAGACGTTGAGAACGACCCGCATTTCCGCGCCAGAAAAGCCATCGTCCAGCTGGAAGACCCCGACTATGGATCCATTGCCGCGCCTTGCATTGTGCCGCGGATCGTGGGTCAGGAACTTCCCCTGCCGCGCACCGGCCCCGGCGTCGGGGAACACAACGCCGAGGTTTATGCGCAGTTCGGGATTGACGGTACCGAGCTTGAACGGCTGAAGGCAGACAAGATCATTTGACAAGAAGGTGCAGCTGGCCGTGTGAAGGCCAATGAGCCGCTTGGGCGTGATCCAGTCGCCATACGCCGATGGGCGCTACCTACGACGCCCGCAGCGCCTTCACGGCTGCCTTGCGCAACCATTCTGCAAACTGATCCTCACTGACGTCTCCCGCCGCAACACCGAGCATCACCATGACTGAATCTGCATCCGACGCCTTGAGAACATGGCCGTTCAGGCGCAGGAAGAGTTCCGCCGCCACAAACCCGGTGCGCTTGTTGCCGTCAATGAAGGCGTGGTTCCTGCAAATACCCCAGCCATAGGCCGCAGCCAGGGCGGCCACATCGGGCTTGCCATCGGCGGCGAGATTCCGCGGCTTTGCGATGGCTGAGTCAAACAACCCTTCGTCGCGGATCCCCGGTCCACCTCCATGCTCACTCAGCTGTGCCTCATGGATCGCAAGCAGGACTTCGCGGTCAAGCCAGACCCATCGCTTCACCTGGCAAGCTCGCGAAGAACAGCCCTTCTGTCTTTCATGATCTCGCGCGCAACGCGCATCTGCTCCTCGAAGTCGGGGTTGTGCGCGGTGATCCTCAGGCCATCAGGCGAATCCGTCAGGTAAATCTCTTCGCCCTTGCTCACGCCGAGTTTGGCCAAGACTTCCTTGGGCAATACAAGGCCGAGCGAGTCGCCGATCTGGGTGACTTTGAGTGTGTGCATGACGTGTCCAGGGCGTTATTACGGATGTAATACCACCACCGTCTGATTGAATCTGGTCGCCGCTATCCGAAATGGATGCGGCCGAGCGTCGGCGTCTTCATGGCCGGCAGTACACCCATTGCGGTCCCGAACCAGGGCAACGCAATACCTCTGACACTTGCGCCATCCAACAACGATCTCGCTGCGCACTCATTGATATCATTGAATACAATGCCATCAGATCCACAGGAGCACGCCATGTCCAGCATCACCATTCGCAATTTGGGAGATTCCGTCAAACAGAACCTGCGTGTACTGGCGGCCTTGCACGGCCGCTCCATGGAGGATGAAGCCCGAACCATCCTGCGGGACGCCGTCCAGCAGAACATGCCGGACAGCGAGTCCATGCTCAAAAGCATTCGCAGCCGATTCGCGTCGTTGGGCGACGTTGACCTGCCTCAGCCGCCCCGGGAACCGATACGCGAACCAGCCAGCGCTCCGGCCAGGAAGGCACGCAAGCGGGCCAGCTGATCATGATCGTTCTCGACACCAATGTACTGTCTGAACTGATTCGCCCCGCTGCCGATCCCGCAGTGCTGCGGTGGGTCGGCGCCCAGTCACCAGGGTCTTTGCACACCACGGCAGTTACGCGGGCAGAAATGCTCTACGGCGCCCGCCAGCTACCGGCAGG
>CAZFKW010000189.1:0-8023 GCA_964519795.1 uncultured Ramlibacter sp.
AGAGCGCGGCGACCGCCGCAGGGTCTGACACCGCCTTGGCAATGGCGGCATGCAGCCGGCTGATGACGGGCGCAGGCGTGCGCGCCGGTGCCAGGATGCCCATCCAGGCGCCGGAGTTCAGCTGCGGAAAGCCCGCCTCGGCCGCCGTCGGCACGCCTGGCAAGGCTTTGGACCTGCGGGTGCCGGTGACGGCAAGGCCTGTGAGCTTGCCAGCCTGGATCTGCGGCACGGCAATGCCCGCAGCAAACACAAGCAGCTGAATCTGGTCCCCCATGAGGGCTGTCATGGCCGGTGCGCCGCCCTTGAACGGGATGTGGACCATGTTCGCGCCCGACAGGTACCTGAACTGCTCTGCGGCGAGGTGGCCGGAGCTGCCCGCGCCGACCGACCCGTAGGAGACGCCGCCAGGCCGTGCCTTGGACTGGCTGATCAGCTCCTGCAGGGTCTTTGCCGGAAAGTTCGGTGTGCTTGCAAACACCAGCGGGATGGTCCCGATGGCCGAGACCGGCGCAAAGTCCTTGAAGGTGTCGAACTTCATGCCTTTGTAGATAAGCGGGTTGACTGCATGCGTGTCAAACGCCATCAGGAGCGTGTAGCCATCGGCGGGCGATTTGGCGACGAAATCGGTGCCCAGCGAGCCTCCTGCGCCGGGACGGTTGTCAATGACCACAGGCTGCCCCAGCTGCTCGGACATTTTCTGGCCCACCTGGCGCGCGGTGAGGTCAACAATGCCGCCTGCCGCAAAGGGAACGACCAGCTTCAAAGGCCGGTCAGGGAAGCCCTGTGCTGCAGCGCCGGTTGAAGTCAACGCAAGCAGGATCCCTGCAGCGCAGAAACCATTCAGGGCGCGGGACGCCACCGATTTCGGAAGACCTGAACGCGTGGAGTGAGGAGTCTGGATGTTGTGCATGGTTTGTCTCGCTTGTTGGAAGTTGTTGTGTACGGCATCAGCGGCCAAGGTATTGTGCGACCCGCTGCTCGCGATGGGCCGCAAGCGCTTCGTCCACGTCATGGCTGTATTCCATGGCGCTACGCAGCGCCTGCGACAGCTTGTGGGCGGCATCTGCCGGGCCGCTCATCCGGACCTGGACGATCTGCTTGGCGCCGCGAATTCCCAGGGGCCCCCGTGCCGCAATTTGCGCGGCCATGCCCGCTACATGCGCCGCCAGATCTGCCGGCGGAACAATTCTGGTGACAAAGCCGATGCGCAGCATTTCCCCGGCATCGATCTCGCGCCCGGTTGCCATCATCTCCAGGGCATGGCCTGCACCTACGATGGCAGGCAGCCGCACGGGAGCGCCCGCGCCCGGGAAAACAGCGTAGCTCGTTTCATGAAAGGCCAGGCTGGCGTGGCTCGCGCAGATGCGGATGTCGCAGGCCAGGGCCAGCTCGCCACCGCCCGCGCGCACCGCACCGTTCAAGGCGCCGATGACGAGCTGCGGCAGCGCTTCGATGGCGTCAAAGGCCCGGTTGGCCAGCCGCACGATCTCCAGAGCATCTTCCTTGGAATAGGCCATGCGCAGCTGGATGTTGAAGATGCCGGAAGAAAAGAACTCGGAGCCGGCCCCGGTGATGACAACACAGTTGGTGCGCCGGTCCGTGGCCAGTTGCATGGCAATGCCGTGCAGGTGTACCAGCGATGCGGGCGTGAGCCGGTTGCCGTCTGCGGGCCGATCAAGCGTGACAAACGCGACGTTCCCTTCCAGCCTGAACCGGACGTCCGATGGCGCCGCCAGGTCTTCGCTCAACTTTCGTGCATTGCCCGCCATGTCGCCCCTTGTGTGATCGTGCAGGGTTACCATAGCTTTCGGTGGGCACAGGCGTCCAATCGCTTTTTGTTCTGGAGGCCATGCGCGAAAGGCATGGCCCCCCGGTGCGCCCTATGATGATCGACGTTTGTCAGGCCCGGCACCATGACGCCCAAGCAGCTCAAGTACTTCATCGAGATCGCGCGGCAGCTCAGCTTTACCAAGGCTTCGGCCGTGCTGCACATCACCCAGCCGGCGTTGTCGCGGCAAATCCAGGACCTGGAGGCATCCCTTGGGGTCAAGCTGTTCACACGGTCGGATCTCGGTGTGAGCCTGACGGCGGCCGGGCGGCACCTGAGTGACCGGGCGCCGGCACTGCTCGACGCCTACCGGCAGGTCGGCCTTGACGTCGCCGCGCTGGCGGACGTGCCTGCCGGCAGCCTGCGGTTCGGCATCACGCCGTCCCTGTGTGACCTGGTGACGACGCCCAGCGTGCATCAGTACACCCGCGAGTATCCCAACGTCAGGTTGAGTGTGACCGAGGCCTCCAGCACCGAGCTCACCGAGCTCATCGCCGCCGGCGCACTTGACTTCGCCATCGTGGCATCGAGCGACTCCACGACGCGGTTCAGCGGCGTGCCCCTGCTCAGGGAGCCCATGTACCTGGCCGCCCGACCGGGCACCATGGCGGGCACAGGCGCGGTGGAGCCGGTATTCCTGACGTCCCTGCGTCTTGTGGCGTCCCGCCAGCCCAACGCGTTGCGGCGCATCCTGGACGACGCGGTGGCCCAGGTCAACAGCAAGCCCAACATCATTCTCGAGGCCAATTCGGTACGCATCCTGACGCAGGTGACGGCTGAAGGCGTGGGCAACTGCGTACTGCCTTACTCTGCGGTTGCGAAGCTGGTCTCTGAAGGCAAACTCGATGCGCGGCCCATCAACACACTCTTTGTCGACTGGACGCTGCTGCATGTCAGGAACCTTGAGCCCACGCCGAGCGTCGTCGCCCTGATCGACATCATCATCGGGAATGCGCGCCAGGCGCAGGCCGACGGCCGCTGGCAGGGCGTCGAGCTGCTGGCGCAGCGCATGACCAGGCGTGGGGCGGGCAGCCACTGACGCGTGACAGAGCACGCCCGAACGGAATTGCTGGCAGTGTCGATTCTTCAAGCCGCCATTCGTCGTGGCTGTATCGGCAATCATTCACAGGAGAAACAACCATGCGATTCATCATCACAGCCCAGGCGGGTACGGACAGCCCCAAAGACGGGGCACAGGCCGGCTTTGACGAAAAGCTCTTCAAGGCCTACATGAAGTTCAACGAAGACATGCACACGGCCGGAGTTCTGGTTGCGTCCGAAGGGCTGAACCCTGCGGCGCCGGGCGCACGCGTCGTGGTGTCCCAGGGAAAGCGGCACGTCGCCGATGGACCCTTCACCGAGTCCAAGGAATTGGTGGGCGGTTTCTACATCATTGATGTGAAGTCGCTCGACGAGGCCATCCAGTGGGCATTGCGCGCTCCCAGTGGCTGGGGCACCGACGACGTGCTGGAAATCCGCCAGCTGACAGGGGCGGGTGACCTTCCGCCTGAAATGCTTGAGATGATCAGGTTGGCCGCACCGACCTGGAGCGCGGCGGTCTGGGAGACGAGACCCTGAGGTGGTCGTTGCGGTATAAGTGTCCACATGAACCTGACGCTTGCATCCGCCCCATGACTCCGACCACCCGACGTGTTCTCCAGGCCATCCTGTACGAAGTGTTCGCCATCGCCTTCGTCGGGCCGGTGCTGAGTTTCGCATTCGACAAGCCTCCCGCCTCGACGCTTGCCCTGGCGTTTGTGCTGTCCAGCATTGCGCTGGCCTGGAACTACATCTTCAACGCCATCTTTGAGCGCTGGGAATCGCGGCAGGCCGTGCGCGGCCGGTCGTTTGCCCGGCGGCTGGCGCACGGCACAGGCTTTGAAGGCGGGCTGGTCATCATCCTGATCCCGGTCATGTCACTATGGCTGGACATCACGCTGTTGAACGCATTCCTGGCCAACCTGGGGCTGCTGGCGTTCTTCTTCTTCTACGCCATTGCATTTACCTGGGCATTTGACCGCGTGTTTGGCCTGCCCAAGTCTGCGGCTTGAGCCCGGCCCGTTCGTTGGCCGCTGCGCGGCACATCCAGCTGATCCGCGCCTGCGCAGGCAAAGTAATTACGCGGCTGGATCACTGCGCCGTTCTGCGGTATTGAATCGTCGGCAGTCCTTTGTACTCCGTCCGGACATATTCTCTGTAACCACACTTTTCGGCAACACGTATGGAAGCCGCATTTTCCGGCTTGATGATGCAGCAGGTCGCCTTGCTTGCGAAGTGCCTGTCGCCCCAGGCGAGCACGGCCTGCACGGCCTCGGTGGCGATGCCTTGGCCGTGCGCTGCCGGTGAAAGCGCCCAGCCTGATTCCGGCATGCCACCAAGGGACGGGGTGATGTCGCGCTTCCAGTCTGCAAAGCCGGCATCGCCAATGTAGCCGGCCCCGCCCTTGAGCTCCACGGCCCAGTAACCAAAACCCATCAGTGTCCAGTGGCCGCAGTAGCGCAGCAGGCGTACCCAGCTCTCTTCCCGCGTTGCGGCCTTGCCGCCAATGAAGCGGGCGACAAGGGGGTCGCCCCACATGGCAGCCAGCGGCTCGAAGTCTTCAAGCGTGTGCATGCGCAGGAGCAGGCGGCCGGTTTCAATGGTGGGTGCGGTCATGGGTGCGGTGGAGTCTGGTCACAGGCGGCTGGATCAGGTAAAACTGCATGGATGCAGCGAAGCACCGGTTTTTTACCATGCCGCTTGACTTCAGGGGGTCCTGTGCGCTGACTGCCAGTGCGGGCTCGGTCAGCATGTCAAAGGCTGTATCGGTGTCGCTGTCGACCATGGACTGCCAGAATTTTGTTTCAAGATTGATGATGGTCTGCTCTGGAGTGCTTGGCATAAGATGGATCCTTCACTTCCGAAAAGGACAATGTTGCCTCTTCCAGCGCCTCGCCCGGTTCAGGTCTTTCGCCAATACTTGGCAGGCCATGTCTGACATCACCTGAATGGGCGCCAGAGCGCACCAGCTTCAGCAACGCAGCGACTTCCGATGAAAAAAAAGCAGGCTGATTCGGGCCCCCGCATACTTGCCGTCCATGCAAGCGATGCGCACAATTTCTCCAAGCGCGGTTGCGACGCCATCCGGCTCCTGGCCGGGCTCGGCGTTGAGGGGGATGCGCATTGCGGCGTCACCGCGCGGCACCGCTCGCGCGTGGCGCGCGACCCATTCCAGCCCAACCTGCGACAGGTGCACCTGCTGCACAGCGAGTTGTTTAACGAGCTGAAGGCGCAGGGCTTCAACATCAGCCCGGGCGAGTTGGGCGAAAACATCACCACCTGCGGCATGGACCTGCTCGCCCTGTCCACGGGCTGCGAGCTGTTGCTCGGCGATGAGGCCGTCGTACGGATCACAGGTCTGCGCAACCCCTGCACCCAGCTGGACAGGTTCCAGCCCGGCCTCATGGCTGCCCTGCTGGACCGCACACCTGATGGCGGGCTGGTGCGCAAGGCAGGCGTCATGGGTGTGGTGCTGCGGGGCGGCCGCGTCACGCCGGGCAGCCCGCTGAAAATCCACAACATGCCGGTGGGCGTGCATGCTCCGCTCATGCCCGTGTGATGGCGGCCTCCGTTGGCACAGTTCTCATGGCAGTTGTTTGCCTGTCGCCGCAACCACAAGCGCCAGCACGTTTTCGCCGGCTCCCCCAGAATACCGGCCATGAAACTGCTGCCGCGCACGCTTTCGAGGTCCCTGTTGCTGGCCGCCACGCTCGCCACCGCCTGCGCCGTGACGCAGACCACCTGCGACCCGCGCGCAGCCGCTGCCGCGCCGGGCACTGGCGCCTGCCACTTCAGCAACATTCCCAACGCGCAGGCCCGGCCCAACCAGAGCAGCCTGAAGATCTGGACCCGCTTCTTCACTGCGTCGAAAGAGGGTACGGTGCCCATCGACCCGATCCCGGTGCAGCGCCTTTCCCGCGCCTCGCTCGACGCGCTGGACCCCGAGGCCAATCACATCGTTCGCCTGGGCCACTCGTCGCATCTGTTGAAGCTGCGCGGGCGCTACTGGCTGATCGACCCGGTGTTTGGCGAGCGAGTGTCGCCGGTGTCGTTTGCCGGGCCCAAGCGTTTCCACCCCACGCCGCTTCCGCTGACCGAGCTGCCACCGATTGACGGCCTCATCCTCTCGCACGACCACTACGACCACCTGGACATGCCGACCATTGAATACCTGAAAGACAAGGTACAGCGTTACTTTGTGCCCCTGGGTGTGGGCAAGCGGCTGCAGGAGATGGGTGTGAAGGCTCCGCTGGTTGAGGAGTTTGACTGGTGGCAGTCAGGCAGCCATGGCGGTGTGCAGGTGACGGCTGCACCGGCGCAGCACTTCTCGGGCCGCACGCTTTGGGACCGCAACGAGACCCTGTGGGCATCGTGGGTCATCCAGAGTGGCAGCGAGAAAATCTTCTACAGCGGCGACACCGGCTACTTCCCCGGCTTCAGGGACATCGGCGAGCGGCTGGGCGGCTTTGACATTGCCCTGATGGAAAACGGCGCCTATGACGACTACTGGCCCGCAGTCCACCTGTCGCCCGAGGAAACGGTGAAGGCCTTCAAGGACGTGCGCGGCAAGCTGCTCTGGCTGGTGCACAACAGCACCTTTGATCTGGCCTTCCACACCTGGCGCGACCCGCTGGACCGGGTGTCTGACCTCGCGGCAAAGGAGGGTATTCCTTTGGCCACGCCGGAGATTGGCGAGGTGCTGACGCTGGGCCAGCCGCGCACGAACAGGCTGTGGTGGAAGAACCTGCGTTGAGGTTGCACCCTGCAGGTTGCCCCCGCATCTGCACCTGAAACTGCGGCGCGCCGGCCTACTTCCCCACGAACCGCGCCGCCCGCTTCTCCACAAACGACTTCACGCCCTCGACCGCATCCTCGCTGGACGACAGCCGCTGCTGCACCGGGATGAACTCTTCCATTGCCGCCAGCGGTCCGTGCTCCAGCGCCTTGAGTGCGTTCAGCCGCGTCGCGACAACAGCCAGCGGGGCTTGCCCGGCGATGGTTTGCGCGATCCGAATGGCTTCATCCAGCTCCTGCCCGGCCGGCACCACCTTTTGCACAAAGTTCAGCCGCAAGGCTTCGGCACTGCCGAACTCGTCGCCGGTCAGCAGGTGGAGCATGGCATTGCCCAGGCCTGCGCGTTCCGCCATGCGCAGCGTGGCACCGCCTGTGGCCATGATGCCGCGCTTGACTTCGAGTTGCGAGAACCGGCAGTCGTCAGCCGCCACCACAATGTCGGCCGCCAGCATCAGCTCGATGCCCAGCGTGTAGGTGATGCCCTTGACGGCCGCCACCATCGGTTTGGTGCGGGCTCGACAAGGCCCGGGGGCACGGGCTTCTCGCCGCGCTGCATCAACGGCGCAATGGTGGGCAGGTCCAGACCTGCCGTGAAGTGCCCGCCGAAGGCATGCAGGACACCCACGCGCAACTGCGGGTCGTCGTCGAGCAGCGTGTAGGCTTCACCCAGCTCGCGGTACATGCGCGGCGTGAAGCCGTTGAGCTTGGCCGGGCGGTTGATGCCGATGAGCAGCAGCGCTCCGCGCCGCTCGGTGGTGATGGTGCCTTCCGGCGGGTATGAAGGAGTGTCTTGCATGTTCAGATCGTGTCCTGGTAAGCCGTTGACGCCGGCATCACTTCGTCCAGCAGCGTGTCAAGCATCATCAGGTCGCGGTACACACCCAGCGGCAGCAGGGGCGGGCCCATGGCCTTGATGCGCATGTCGTGCTCGCCCAGCATCCAGCGCAGGATCCACATGCGGGCCGGGCGGTGCGGCCACTGGGCCGAAAGGCCGGAGCACAGCTGGAAGTCATCAATGAGCTCTGCCCTGGCGGTGGAGGCGGCGCCCCAGCTTGGCGCGTTCTGGCCAAAGCGGGTCTTGAAGGCATCGCGTGCGACTTCCCATTCCGCCTGCAGGTCAAGCTCCAGGTACAGCTCGCGCAGCTCCAGGAAGACCCAGATGCTGCTGCAGCAACAGCACCGCCGCATTGCGGTCGCCACGCTTTCGGCGGCGCTCCAGCTTCTGGTCGAGCTGGTGCAGGTCGATGAGCGTGGCCTCGCGGCGCGAAGTGGTCTCGCCGATGGCCGTGACATAAATCGCGCGCGCCGATTCCGCCGGGTTGGGGTCGGCGGGCAGGATGTCGTCCAGGATGTTGACCCGGG
>CAZFKW010000190.1:0-551 GCA_964519795.1 uncultured Ramlibacter sp.
TGCAGGAGACCACCCTCACCGAGCTGGACACCAAGCTGCGCGAGCTGACGGCTCATCTGGTGGCCGCGCCCCCCATGAGCCTGCCGCGCGAGCAGGAAGAGCCCGAACTCAAGTCTGCATGACCCGCCAGAGGGGGCCGGACTTTGCCGCACGCGTGGTGCGCTGGCAGTCCACACACGGGCGCAACACACTGCCCTGGCAGAACACACGGGACCCTTACCGCGTCTGGCTGTCTGAAGTCATGTTGCAGCAGACGCAGGTATCCACGGTGCTGGAATATTTTGCGCGATTTCTTGAACGCTTTCCCGACGTTGCCGCGCTTGCCGCGGCCAGCCAGGACGATGTCATGGCGCTGTGGAGCGGCCTGGGCTACTACAGCCGCGCGCGCAACATGCACCGCTGCGCGCAGGTGGTGGTGAGCGAGCATGGCGGGCGCTTTCCGCCAACGGCTGAACTGCTCCAGGCCTTGCCGGGCATCGGCCGCTCGACGGCGGCTGCCATCGCATCTTTCTGCTACGGCGAGCGCGTCGCCATCCTGGATGGCAACGTCA
>CAZFKW010000190.1:561-8011 GCA_964519795.1 uncultured Ramlibacter sp.
GTGCTGGGGTTTGACGGTGATCTGGCAGTGGGCCGGAATGAAAAGGCGTTGTGGGACAAGGCGACCGAACTTCTGCCTGCGGAGGCCTCAGACCTGCAGTCCGGCAAAGCATTCAATGAGGCCATGCCCCGCTACACGCAGGGCCTGATGGACCTCGGCGCGACGGTGTGCCTGGCGCGCAATCCTTCATGCCTGATCTGTCCGGTGCATGAACTCTGCGTCGCCTTCGCCGAAGGCCGGCCCGAAGACTTCCCCGTCAAAACACGCAAGCTCAAACGCAGTTCGCAGTCCATCTGGCTCTTGTGGGCGCAAACCTCTGGCGGCGCCGTGTGGCTCAGCAAGCGGCCAACACCGGGCGTGTGGGCGGGGCTGTATTGCCTGCCGCTATTTGACAGCTACGAGGCATTGGCGCTCTCAATTCCCGGGAAGTACCCCACAAAGACGGAAGAGCTTCCAGCTTTCCTGCATGTCCTGACGCACAAGGACTTGCATCTGCATCCTGTGAGGATGATGTTGCCGCAGGCTGCTTTGCCAGGACGAAGTCTTGGCGATGGCGCCTGGTTCGACGCGGTCAAGTGGCCCGCATTGGGTCTTCCGGCGCCGATCAGGAAGCTCCTCCAGAGCCACTGAAAAACGATCAAGTCGTGGTGGTTCTGTGTTCTGATGTTGTTAACATATAGTTGAACATTATAGGGATTTAGATAAACTATACGGAATGTCTCAAGTCTCTCCAGCCATTGATGCCCTGCCCGGCGCCGCCTCCTCGGCGCTGCGCAAGCTCGGCAGCGACCTGGCCACGGCACGCAAACGCCGCAAGCAATCCCTACGTGAATGGTCGCAGCGGCTCGGCGTTTCTGTGCCCACGCTCATGCGCATGGAGAGGGGTGACGCAACGGTGTCAGCCGGCATCTATGCGAGCGCGCTGTGGCTCATGGGCCGCCACGATGCTCTCGGCCAGGTTGCGGACCCGCAGCACGATCTGGCGGCGCTTGAGAGCGTCGTGAGCGAAGCGCGCGAGCGGTACCGCCGTGGTGGAGCGCGCGGTGGCTGAGCCCTTCGTCCCGCGGGACCTCCTTCACCTCTTCTGGCTGGGCGACCCCGGCAAGCCGAAACTGGTCGGCGAAATCAGCCTCGTGCTTGGCGGCCGCGCAGCTGGCTTGCGGTACAGCGCCGAGTGGCTGCGCCACGGGTTCCCATTGAGCCAGGATCTCCCGCTGGCTGACCAGCTTTTTATTCCGCCACAGCGCGATGCAGCGGCGGGCGCGCTGGACGATGCCCGGCCCGACCGGTGGGGCGAGCGGGTGATCCGCAAGTTCGAGATCACGCCGCGCCTGTCAGTCCTTGAGTACTTGCTGTTTGCGGGAGACGACCGCTACGGCGCCCTGGGTGTCAGTCTCAGCGCAAATACATATGAGCCTTGGCCGCGCGGCCCGGTGCCCGGATTCGACCAGCTCGAACAGATGTCTGAAGCGGTGCGCATGGTCCTGGGCAATGAGGCCGTGCCTGAACTGCAGCGCAGGCTGGTGCGCCCGGGTGCCTCGCTCGGCGGCGCAAGGCCCAAGTCGCTGATCCAGATGGATGGGCAGCAATGGCTGGTGAAGTTTCCCGAAGACGACGAGATGGACACGCCGCTCGTCGAGCATGCCGCCATGACGCTTGCCAGGGAGTGCGGTATCGACACGGCGCCGACGCGCGCGTTGAAGCTCGCCATCGGACACGCTGCAGCTGTCCTGCGATTCGACAGGGACGGCGGCTCGCGGCTGCATGCCGTGTCCGCGCATGTCGCGTTGCGCGCTGCGGGCGAAGAGCCGGGTTACCCGGAGTTTGCACAGTTGCTACGGAGGGTGGCGCCAGCCGGGCACATAGCGGGGCAGCAGGCCCAGCTTTTCAGGCGCATGGTATTCAACATCCTGATCGACAACACCGACGATCACGAGAAGAACCACGCCTTGTTGCGGCAAAAGGACGGCAGCTACCTGCTGGCACCGGCCTTTGACGTGCTGCCCACTGCGCAGGGCCTCGGCTACCAGATGATGAAGGTAGGCGAGGCCGGCAACGAGTCAAGCCTTGCCAACGCAATGTCGTCCTGCGCGCAGTTTGGCCTGCGGCCTGATGCGGCGCGCCGCGTGATTGAAGAGGTCTGCAGCGGCGTCGCACGATGGAAAGAATGCTTCAGTGCCGCTGGCGTCAGTGCGCGTGACGTGGACTACCTGGCGCGGTTCATTGACCGGGACTTGCTGCGCGAGCAGCGAGAGGGCTTCGCTAAACGGCGGCCTGGTCCAGGACAGGCATGATCGCCCTCAAACATGATCCAGCTCCCGGTGGCGCCGCAGCGTCACCCAGTTGCCGCCGTGGGCATTGCCAAAGGCGCGGGCCAGGCGCTCCACCAGGTAGACCGAGCGATGCTGGCCGCCCGTGCAGCCTATGGCGACGGTGACGTAACTACGGTGATTGCGCGTCAGCGGCTCCAGCCAGTGATTGAGGAACTGCTCGATGTGGGAGTACATCAGGTTCACGTCGTTCTGCTGCGCCAGGAACGTGGATACCGGCTCGTCCATGCCGGTAAGTGGCCGCAACTCGGGTTCGTAGTAAGGGTTGGGCAACATGCGCACGTCAAACACATAGTCAGCGTCCAGCGGGATGCCGCGCTTGAAGGCGAATGACTCGAACACCAGCGTGAGCTGGCTGGGCGGCGCCGAGATGAGCGACTTGACATAGCCCTGCAGCTGCGAGGCCCGCATGATGCTGGTGTCGATCAGGTGGGACTGCTCGCGCATGCCCGACAGCAGTTCGCGCTCCAGTTCGATGGCGTCCGTCAATGCGCGCTGCTGGTCCAGCGTCTCGCCGCGCGAGAGCGGGTGGCTGCGGCGCGTCTCGGAATAGCGGCGCACCAGCGTGTCGGTACCGGCATCCAGGAACAGCGACTTCAACACGACGTCCTGCGTGCGCAGTACTGCCAGCTGCTGCGGCACGAGGGGCAGGGAGGTGGCGCTGCGCACGTCCATGGCAATGGCGACACGCGTGGCGCTGTGCTTGCGCTCCAGCTCCACAAATGCGGTCAGCAGCTCGGGCGGCAGGTTGTCCACACAGTAGTAGCCGGCGTCCTCCAGGGCATGCAGCGCAACGGACTTGCCGGAGCCGGACATGCCGGTGATGAGGACAATTTCCAGTGACATGGTGCTGAGTATGCGGTTGGATGCGTGAAGATGGTGTGACGGGGTTGTGCAATCGCGCGCCAGGTTTGTGCACCGCGCGTGGCGCTTCAACCCTTGTAGTCCAGCATCTCCTTGGCATGTGCCAGCGTCGTGCCGGACAGCCGCTCGCCGCCCAGCATGCGCGCCACCTCGGCCACCCGCTGCTCGCCCTGCACAGCCGCCACAGTGCTGATGGTGCGCCCGCTGTCCGCCTGCTTGGAGACAACGAGGTGATGGTCGGCACAAGCCGCCACCTGCGGCAAGTGCGTGACAGCCATGACCTGCCTGTCACGGCCCAACTGCTTCATGAGCCGGCCCACGGTCTCGGCCACGGCGCCGCCCACACCCGAATCCACTTCGTCAAAAATCAGGGTCTGCGCCGTGCCAAGCTGGCTGGTCGTAACCGCAATGGCCAGCGCAATACGCGACAGCTCGCCGCCAGACGCCACCTTGCCCACAGGCCGTGGCGTGCTGCCCGCATGCCCTGCAACGAGAAAGCTCACTTCTTCCAGCCCGCTTGCAGCCGGCTGCTCCAGCTTGCCCAGCGCCACCTCGAATGCGCCGCCCTGCATGCCCAGGCCCTGCATGGCCACGGTAATGGCCTTGGCCAGTTGCGGCGCGGCCTTGGTGCGGGCCTTGCTAAGGCTGCGGGCCTGGACCATGTAGGCGTCGCGCGCCTTGTTCTCGGCGGCTTCCAGCGCGGCCAGGTCGGCGGCTGCATCAAGCCGCGTCAATTCTTCTTCCCACGAGGCGAGCAGGGCAGGCAGTTCTGCCGGCGTGCGCTTGTAGCGACGCGAGAGCGACACCCACAGCGACATGCGCTCGTCCAGCTCGGCGAGCCGTTCCGGATCCAGCTCGGTCTTGCGCAGCCAGGCGTGCAGCGAATGCGCGGCGTCTTCGGCCTGCGCCAGGCTGGAGGCCAGCACCTCGGCCAGCCCACGGAACTCCGGCTCCACATGCTCCTGCCCCTGCAGTGATGCGTAGGCCCGCACCAGCCCGGCCAGCGCACCCTGGCCTGCGCCGCGGTCGTCATCTTCCAGGGCAGCCAGGGCGGCCTGCGCCGCGTCCAGCAGCGCCTGGGCGTTGGACAGGCGCGTGTGATTGGTGTTCAGGTCTTCCCATTCGTCAGCGCCGGGTGCCAGCTTGGCGACCTCGCCAATCTGCCAGGCAAGCCGCTCGCGCTCACGCTGCAGCGAGTCTTGCGCAGCGCGGGCATCGGCCAGCGTCTTCTGCGCGCCGCGCCAGTCTTGCCAGAGCTTGCCCAGGGGCTGCACATTCACGCCCGCATAGGCATCCAGCAAGCCACGCACCTGGTCGGGTCGGGTCAGGCTCTGCCAGGCGTGCTGGCCGTGAATGTCCACGAGCTGCTCGCCAGCCTCCTTCAGTTGCGCGGCCGTGGCCGGACTGCCATTGATCCACGCCCTGCTCTTGCCCTGCGTATCGACCGTGCGGCGCAGCAGCAGGCTGTCCGCCGCGTCATACCCGGCTTCTTCAAGCCAGAAAGCCAGCGACGCGGGCGCGTCAAACTCGGCCGTGATCTCGGCCCGGGCCGCGCCCTCGCGCACCACCACGGCGTCTGCGCGGGCGCCCAGGGCCAGCTGCAACGCGTCGATCAGGATGGACTTGCCGGCGCCGGTCTCGCCAGTCAGCACGCTGAAGCCCGAGGCCAGGTCAAGCTCCAGCTCGCGCACGATCACAAAGTCGCGCAGGGTGATGCGTTTGAGGGTCATGTCAGGTGATGCCTTCATTCCAGTGAAGCTTGGCGCGCAGAGTGTCAAAGTAGCTCCAGCCCTTCGGGTGCAGGAAGCGCGCCGTGTACTCCGAGCGCTTGACGATGATGCGGTCACCATGCAGCAGCGAGGCCAGCGACTGCATGTCAAAGTTGGCGCTCGCGTCCCGGCCGGACACCACCTCGATGGAAATCTCCACCGGGTCGGCCAGCACGATCGGACGGTTGGACAGCATGTGCGGCGCGATCGGCACCATCACAAAACCCGGAAGAGAGGGGTGCAGCAGCGGGCCGCCGGCCGACAGCGCATAGGCCGTCGAGCCCGTGGGCGACGCAATGATCAGCCCGTCGGCCCGCTGGCTGGCCACAAAGTGCCCGTCCACCTCGATGCGCAGCTCCACCATGCCGGCCGTGGCGCCGCGGTTGACCACCACATCGTTCAGCGCCAGCGCGTCAAACACACTGCGCCCGTCACGCATCACGCGCGCATGCATGAGGCTGCGGTGATCTTCCTCGTACTCGCCGGCCAGCATGGGCGTGAGCGCGGCCTGGTACTTGTCCAGCGGAATGTCGGTGATGAAGCCCAGCCGCCCCTGGTTGATGCCGATCAGCGGCACGCCATAGCGCGCCATCTGCCGGCCGATGCCCAGCATGGTGCCGTCGCCGCCCACCACCAGGCACAAGTCGGCCTGCGCGCCGATCTCTGGTACCGTGAGGGCAGGGTAAGTGCCTATGCCGGTGAGGCCGGCCGTGTCCTTCTCGAACATCACGTCACACCCCTGCGCGGTGAGGAAATGGGCAATGTCCTCGAGCACAACGCGGGAGTTGCCTGCGTTGGAGGTCTGGTACTTGCCGATGAGCGCAACATGGCGGAAACGGGATTTCATTTGCAAATTACATCATTAAAATGATCCGATGCTCGACGACCGTGCCAAGTTGCTGTTGAAAGCTCTGGTAGAGCGCTACATAGCCGACGGGCAACCCGTGGGCTCGCGCACGTTATCCCGGGCGTCGGGGCTGGAGCTGTCGCCCGCGACCATCCGCAACGTCATGTCTGACCTGGAGGAAATGGGCCTCATCGTGAGCCCCCACACCTCTGCCGGGCGCATTCCCACTGCTCGGGGCTACAGGCTGTTTGTGGACACCATGCTGACCGCGCAGCGCGAAGAGTTTGCAGCCACCCCCAGACTGACGGCCGACCAGCCGCAGAAAGTCATTGCCAACGCAGCTCAGTTGCTGTCCAACCTGTCGCAGTTTGTGGGGGTGGTCATTGCGCCGCGGCGCACTTCGGTATTCCGCCACATCGAGTTCTTGCGGCTGTCCGAGCGCAGGTTCCTGGTCATCATCGTCTCGCCCGATGGCGACGTGCAGAACCGCGTGATCTTCACCGAGGTGGACTACACACAGTCGCAGCTGATTGAGGCGTCCAACTACATCAACTCCCACTACGCGGGCCTGGCCATCGAGCAGGTGCGCGAACGGCTGAAGGCCGAGGTGGAGTCGCTGCGCGGCGAGATAGCCTCACTCATGCAGGCGGCCGTGACCGTCAGCTCCGAGGCCATGGTGCAGGCCGAGGACGACATGGTCATCAGCGGCGAGCGCAACCTGCTGTCGGTGAGCGACTTTTCCAGCGACATGAGCCAGCTGCGCCGGGCGTTTGAACTCTTCGAGCAGAAGACGCAGATCATGCGGCTGCTGGACATATCGAGCAAGGCCGAAGGCGTGCGTATCTACATAGGCGGCGAAAGCCAGGTGGTGCCGTTTGAGGAACTGTCCATCGTGAGCGCACCGTATGAGGTGGACGGGCAGGTGGTTGGCACGCTGGGGGTAATCGGGCCGACGCGGATGCCTTATGACAGGATGATCCAGATTGTGGACATCACGTCGCGGCTCGTGAGCAATGCGCTCAGCCATAACACCAAGGCTTGAAAAAAACATGTCGCCGCGCCAGGCGCGGCGGCTGTTCAGTCACTTCAAACCTCACCTTCAGTCTGGTGAGCGCGGCTGGCCCAGGCGCCTTCTGCGCGCACTTCAGCGGCGTCGCGCGGCATGGTGGACTTGCGGTTGGTGGCCACAGGTCCGACTTCGCCACCAGCGATCCTCGGGGCTTGAGCAGCTTCAGCCTTGACCTCTGCGCGTTCACAGGGCTGAAGGAGCCAGGTTCGGCGGCCATGGCGGCACCGGCGGCGAGGACGAGGGAGAGAATTGCGAGTTTTTTCATGATGAGCTTTCGAAAAGGTTGAAGGAGGGATACAAGCCGTTCGTCGGCATGTCCATCTATTACGGAAGCTCAGCGCAAATGGATTCGGCGTGTTTGGGGGCGGGGAGCATGTCGGGGCTTTGTCCTACACGCGCACCGCCGTCATGCCGGACTTGATGCGGCATCCACGCCCCCCAGCCATCGCTGCTTCAGAAACCGGCTACCCAGCCCGTACAATCCCCCTCGGTCAGGGCCGTTAGCTCAGTTGGTTAGAGCAGAGGACTCATAATCCTTTGGTCGTTGGTTCAAGTCCAACACGGCCTACCA
>CAZFKW010000191.1:0-6227 GCA_964519795.1 uncultured Ramlibacter sp.
GAGCTTGTCGGCCAGCTGGTACATGATCATGTGGTCGCTGCGGCTTTCCCACAGCGGCTCGATGACCTTCTCGCGCCACTGCAACGACCGGTTGGAGGCCGTGCAGGAGCCGCTGGTCTCAAACTGCGTTGCCGCCGGCAGCAAGTACACCGCGCGGTTGGGGTTCAGGTCTTCAGCCTTGCCGGGCATCGCCGCCATGGCGGCGGTGGCCGATGGATACGGGTCCACCACAACCAGCAGATCCAGTTTGTCCATGGCCTTCTTCATGTCCAGCCCACGGGTCTGGGAGTTGGGCGCATGGCCCCAGAAGAACACGCCACGCAGGTTGGAGTCCTGGTCGATGTACTCGTTCTTCTCCATCACGCCGTCAATCCAGCGCGACACGGTGATGCCAGGCTTGGTCATCATGGCCGGGCTGGAAAAACGGCCCTTGATCCAGTCGTATTCCACGCCCCAGGCCTTGGCGAAGTGGCGCCACGAGCCATCGGCGATGCCGTAGTAGCCAGGCAGGGAGTCGGGATTGGGGCCGACGTCCGTTGCGCCCTGCACATTGTCGTGGCCGCGAAAGATGTTGGCGCCACCGCCGGACACACCAACGTTGCCCAGCGCGAGCTGGACGATGCAGGAGGCGCGCACCATGGCATTGCCGATGGTGTGCTGGGTCTGGCCCATGCACCACACCAGGGTTGAGGGCCGGTTCATGGCCATCATCTGGGCGGCCTTGAACACCTGTGCCTCAGGCACGCCGCAGGCCTCCTCGACCTTGTCGGGCGTCCACTTGGACATCACATCCTTCTTCACATCTTCCATGCCGAAAACGCGGTCGTTGATGTACTTCTTGTCTTCCCAGCCGTTCTTGAAGATGTGGTACAGCATGCCGAACAGGAACGGGATGTCCGAGCCCGAGCGGATGCGGATGTATTCGTCTGCCTTGGCCGCCGTGCGGGTGAAGCGCGGGTCCACCACGATCATCTTGCAGCCGTTCTCCTTGGAGTGCAGCATGTGCAGCAGGCTCACCGGGTGGGCCTCTGCGGCATTGGAGCCGATGTACAACGCACACTTGCTGTTCTGCATGTCGTTGTACGAATTGGTCATGGCGCCGTAGCCCCAGGTATTGGCAACACCGGCCACCGTGGTGGAGTGGCAGATGCGGGCCTGGTGGTCGCAGTTGTTGCTGCCCCAGTAGCTGACAAACTTGCGCAGCAGGTAGGCCTGCTCGTTGTTGTGCTTGGACGAGCCGACCCAGTAGATGGAGTCCGGCCCGCTGGCCTTGCGCAGGTCCTGCAGCTTGGCGGCGATCTCTGTGTAGGCCGTGTCCCAGCTGATGCGCTCGTACTTGCCGTTCACGAGCTTCATCGGATAGCGCAGGCGGAACTCGCCATGGCCATGCTCGCGCAGCGCCGCACCCTTGGCGCAGTGGGCACCCAGGTTGATGGGTGAGTCAAACACCGGTTCCTGGCGCACCCAGACGCCGTTCTCGACGATGGCATCCACCGCGCAGCCCACCGAGCAGTGGGTGCAGATGGTGCGCCTGACTTCAATCTTGCCGTCGCCGATGGCCACCGCCTTGGTGCCGTCTGCGGCACGGGCCTTCTTCACCAGCATGAGCTGGGATGCCGCAATACCGGCGCCCACACCGAGCCCGGAGCGACGCAGGAAGGCGCGGCGGTCCATGGTGGGCAGGGCATGCGAGAGACCGCGGCGCAGGCTGTGCACGAACGGGGACGTTGAAGTGCCTGGGGTGGCACCCGTTTTCTTGGTCAGCAACATGGGGAGACTCTCCGGGGGGTTGAGAGTTAAACGAGCGTGGTCTTGTAGTAGCGCTTGACGTGTTCCGACAAGCTGTAGCCGCCGCCACGGGCGGGTGGCGGCCTGACGGCGGCCGCTGCCGTCTCGGGCTTTGGCTGGATGGACGGGATGAGGGTTGCCGCCGCGGCGACTGCACCCACAGTGCCGGCCCCCGTGAAGATGGTGCGGCGGGATAGCTTGCTCGCGGGCTGGCTCATAGGTTGTCCTCTCGGGTCATCGTTCGCATAGGAACTGTTTTGCATACGCCATTCGAATTTAGCAACCCATCACTGCATGCGCAAGTGGTGGAGACCTTCATGCGGCGCGATTCTTTTGTGCTGCATTGCAGCATGCGCGAACCATTGGCTACCGCCTGACAAACCAATGACCTACGCCACTCATGAAGGCCGTCAGTGAGGGCGATCAGTCCAGCATGTCAAAGCCTTGTGACTCGACATTGATGAAGGCTGCTGCAAAGGCCGCGAGCCGGGCATTGAAGCGCGCCCTGGGGTGGGCGATGATGGCGTCGCACATGCTCGGGGCCCAGGGCATGAGGTGGTCGCCGAAAAAGGCTTTCTGGTGCGTGAGGTTGGACACCGAGACGTCGTCGCCCGCAATCAGGTAGCGCATGACTTCGCACAGGTAGGCGAAGTGGTCTTCGGTCTCGGACATGGTTTCATCACGCTCCAGGCCCAGTTTGATGAGGTCGGTTCGCAGGCGTGCCAGGGGTTTTTCGTTGAGGAAGCCGCTCAGGAAATGCGAGCCGAAGAGGTAGATCTCGGGCTTTCCAACGCCACCAAACAGCGTGATGTACTCGTCCTGGACGGCCTTGTCGCCCATCTCGCGCGTGATGGCGACCAGGTCGCGCCACGGCTCTTCCAGGAAGCCGCCGGACGCAGGCGCTTCAGTGGCGGCAACCCGGATCTGCGCAAGCAGTTCCGAAGCGGGCGGCGCGTAATACAGTTGCGCAAGCAGCCCGTAGATTTCGGCACGGGCGGTTTCCTCGTCAAGCGCCGACGACACTGGAATGGGCTCGTTCATAGGTCTGTAATCTTTGCTTCGTTCTGCGCCGAATAAATGTCGATGACGCGGCAGTCGCCGCACATCTTCAGTCGCTCCAGCGCCGCGCCCTGGAACATGCTGTGGCCGGCCAGCTTGCCGAGCATGGATTCGATGGCCCTGAGCGTTCCAAAAGGCCTGGCACAGCGCACACAGGCATAGGGCTGCGTCTCGTTGAGCACGCGCGCCTCCTTGCGCTGCGGCGCAAGCAGCAGGCGCGGCTGCAGCGTGATGGCGTCTTCCGGGCAGGTGGTGGCACACAGGCCGCACTGAACGCAGTTTTTCTCGATGAAGCGCAGCTGCGGCAACTGCGGATTGTCCTGCAGGGCTGCGGCGGGGCAGGCGCTCACGCAGCTCAGGCAGAGCGTGCAGGTATCCTTGTTGACGGAGATGGAACCGAAGGGCGAGCCTTTGGCCGGCAGCTCGATGGCTTCGGGCAAACCTCCCCGTTGCGGCGCATGCTCCACCAGGTGGTCCAGCGCCATGTCCAGTGTGGCGCGCTTTTCCTGGGCAATGGCAAAACGTGCGGCGGCTTTGGGCACCTGTTGCTTGGTCGGCGCCAGCGCCTGCAAGGCAGCGTCACATTCAGCCGGCGTCGTAGCCTGGAGCAGTTGCAGGTGCGTGCCGCCATAGCCCAGGCCGCGCAAAATCGCCTGCGCCACTTCCATCTGGGCCTTCAGGCCGTCCAGGTATTGCGGTGCCTCCTCGTCCGTCACCAGCACGGCCACCCGGGACGCCCCAAACGCAATGGCGCTCAACCAGACATCCACACCCACGCTGGCCGTGTGCCACAGCGGCACCGGCACCACATGGGCCGGCAAGCCTGCCAGCTTGCCCAGTTGTGCGGCGCGGCCCAGCTGCTCCACCAGCGCCTGGCCGCGCTCCTGGCTGTGCAACAGCAGCGCCGGCTCCTTGCCGCCGGCCCGGGCGTAGGTGGACAGGATGGTCTTGAGTTTTGTGCCTTGCTCGCTGGCACGCGGGTAGGCATAGGTCAGCGCGCCGGTCGGGCACACCGTGGTGCATGCGCCGCAGCCAACACAGAGGTTGGGATTGACCTTGATCTGTTGGCGAGACTTCTCGCTGCTGATGGCCTCTGCCGAGCAGATGTCGATGCAGGCGTTGCAGCCAACTACTTCATTGCGGCTGTGGGCGCAGATCTTCTGCTTGTAGACGAAGAACTTCGGCTTCTCGAATTCGCCCACCAGTTCACGCAGCTTCAACAGCGTCTGCAGGTCACGCCCGTCCCAGCGGAAATAGCCTTGGGGTGGTGCATGCTGCCCGAATGTCGTTGACCCTGCCGCTGATCCCGGTGCTCCTTCACGCAGGTCCAGCACCAGGTCGAATTTCTCGCTCAGGGTTTCAGGCTCGCGGGTGAAGTCAATCGCCCCGGCCACGCCGCAGGCCTTGACGCAGTCGCGCTGCGAGGTACACAGTTCGGCGTTGATCTGGTAGTCCAGCCCGATGGCGCCCTCAGGACAGGCCGTGAGGCAGGCGTTGCAGCGGGTGCAGAGGTCCAGGTCGATGGGGTTGTTGTTGGACCACTTGAGCTCGAACGCACCGAGCCATCCCTTGAGGCTGTCGATGCGCCCGCCCAGCACCGGGAAGCGCCGCTCCTGCGCGCCGCCCTTCTCCCCGGGGCCTTGCGTGAACAGCACCACGTCCAGCGTGTCACCCACCATGGCGGCCGCACGCTCGGCCTCATCGAGCGTGCCGATGATCAGCAGGCGGCCGGCGCTTTTGTAAGTGACAGTGGGAACCGGCTCCGGGTCGGGCAGGTGCGCGGCGGCCAGCAGGGCTGCGAGCTTGGGCATGGCCCTGGCCGCGTCCCTGCTCCAGCCGCCGGTCTCGCGGATGTTGACGAATTTGATGACCGAACTCGCTCCCTCGGTCTCGGTCGCGATCTCTGTAAAGAGGCGCTTTTCCTGGGTGCAGGCAACGATGACATCGTCGCCGCCCTGGATCGCCTTCTGGAAGTGCCCCGCCTCGCGGCGGCACAGGCCGGAATGCAGTGTCAGTTCTTCATTCAGTGCTGCGTCCAGCACCTTGGGCTGGAGCGGCATTGTCTGGTTGCAGTCGCAAATCAGTGTGGGCATCGTGTTCCTGGCTGGCCGGCGCGTCCGTCAGGGCGGCGCTCGGGCTGGCTGTATCTGTAACCGGGTCTGTGGTTCCGTGGGCCGGTATGTCCGGATTTGCATAGGACTGTGCCACAGACTCGCCTGCCGGCCCATCCGCAACATCCCCATCATGGGCGCGGGCAAGGGCGTGCTTTTCTTTCTCTTCGTGGTCAAACAGCCCCAGCAGTTTCGACCCCACCATCTGCCTGAGCATCCCTGCCGGAAGCGGGTCCGGCTGCGAATAGTCGTCGATATAGGTGTCCAGCCGGTCCATGACATTGAAGTGCGGATCGGCAAACAGCTTCTTCATCGCAGCATTCTTCACCTCCGGCGCGACGCCCCGCGCCATGTAGGGCGTGAAGTCGCCGTGGTGAGTGAGTGCCTTGACATCTTCCAGGGTAGGCACTGGCTCAGCGGGCTGCACCTTGCCATTCCCGCGCAGGCCGGGATCCACGCCGGCGGGTCCGGGTGTCTGGATGGTCGACTGCGCGGACGGATCAGACGGCCTACGATCGATCGCGGCTTTCGCCGCAACGACAGGCTCCTGTTCAGGCCTGGTAACCGCCGGCTCCTCCAGCGGCCTGCCTTCCTTCACATCGAGCTTGCGCCGCGACCAGCGGCCGAGGAAGCCGTCAGCCATGGCCGCCTCCGCCGAACTTCTTTTCCGTTGACACCGAAGCCGGGTTGCCAAAGCGGTCCTGCAGCGGCTTGAAGCTCTCCGGCCGCTTGCGCCGCTTGGGCTCCAGCACAAAGTGCTCATCAACAAAAGCCTGCAGCCATTCAACAATGTGTGCGGGGGCCGGCACCTGCTCGACGGTCTCCTGCGCATCAAGCCAGCGGCCTGCGTCGTAGTAACTCAGGCTGACTGCGGTGGGCCGCGCGAGAGGCTCGTCAGCGATGGTCGCCTCGTCCTCCATGCGCCAGAGCACGAACCAGCCCGGTACATCGACGGAGGCATTGAGGTAGTAGCCTTCGGCGTCATCCTTGAACAGCTCCACCTTGAAGCCGGGGTGCAGCCACTTCTCCTCGTCCTCACCCTTGTAAAGCAGGCGCGGCTCGTTGCCCCAGCCTTCTTCCTGCGGCAATACCTCCGCCAGGATCCAGCGCCAGGGCTGCCATTTGTTGTCGATGTGCTCGCGGCGCATGACGACGGCTACTTCGATGGAGGGTCGGGAGTGCATGCGCGGACTGTAGCGGAAAGCCTCTCTCCGGTTTGCAATTGGGGTCGGAGCGACATGGCACCAGCTCGGTGTCTCTCAACAAATC
>CAZFKW010000191.1:6237-6697 GCA_964519795.1 uncultured Ramlibacter sp.
GCTGAGCCCTTTGTCAAGCCTGTCCTGAGCTTGTCGAAGGGCTCAGGACAGGCTTGTCGAAGCCCCGCCACCATACCCTGCCGGCGCCATAGGCTGACCACCGGCCCGCACGCGAACCGCGCAGTACTTGAACTCCGGTATCTTGCCGAAAGGGTCGAGGGCGGCATTGGTCATCAGGTTGGCTGCCGCCTCGTAGTAGGCAAACGGAATGAACACCGCGCCAGCAGGTGTGCCGTCATCGCGGCGGATGTGGATGGCGACCTCCCCCCTGCGGGACTGCACGGTGACCACATCGCCAGGCGCCAGACCCATGGCCTGCAGGTCGCTGCCGTTCATGGAGGCTGTGGCCATCGGCTCCAGCGCATCCAGCACGGTGGCGCGGCGTGTCATGCTTCCGGTGTGCCAGTGCTCAAGCTGGCGGCCTGTGATGAGCACGAACGGGTAGTCGGCATCCGGCCTT
>CAZFKW010000191.1:6721-7986 GCA_964519795.1 uncultured Ramlibacter sp.
GTCGGCCGTGGGGAAGGCATCGATGAACACAGTCGGCTGGCCCGGGTCGTCTTCTGACAGGCAGGGGTAGGTGACGCTGGACTCGCGCTGCAGGCGCTCCCAGGTGATGCCGCTGATGGCGGCGTGCATGGCCTGGCGCATTTCATCGTAGACCCTGGCTACACCATGGTCGCCTTCCACGTCATAGGCCAGCGAGTCTTGGGGCGCGTCTTCCATGTAGTCCCAGTCCAGCCCCATCCCTTTGGCCATCCGCTGCAGGATCCACAGGTCGGCCCGCGCATCCCCTGGCGCGGTGAGCGCGCGCTTGCCCAGTTGCACCATGCGGTCGGTGTTGCTCACCGTGCCGGTCTTCTCGGGCCAGGCCGTCGCCGGCAGGACCACGTCGGCAAGCCACGCAGTCTCGGTCATGAAAATGTCCTGCACCACCAGGTGCTCCAGCGAGGCCAGCGCATGGCGTGCATGGTTCAGGTCGGGGTCGCTCATGGCCGGGTTCTCGCCCATGATGTACATGCCGCGTATCCTGTGCGGGTCGCTGTCGGGCGCCAGGGCCTTGTGCATGATCTCGACCACGGTGTAGCCCGGCGTGTCGTCGAGTTTCGTGTTCCAGAAGTCCTCGAACCAGGCATGCGCAGGGCCGTTGTCCACACGCTGATAGTTCGGGAACATCATCGGGATCAGCCCCGCGTCGCTCGCGCCCTGCACGTTGTTCTGGCCGCGCAGCGGGTGCAGGCCTGAGCCCGGTTTGCCGATCTGGCCTGTGACGGTTGCCAGCGCAATCAGGCAGCGCGCATTGTCAGTGCCGTGCACATGCTGGCTGATGCCCATGCCCCAGAGGATCATCGCGCCCTTTGCCCTGGCAAACTCGCGGGCGACTTCACGCAGCGTCTGCGCGGGGATGCCGCATATCGGCTCCATGGCCTCCGGGCTGTAGCCCTTCACGTTCTCGCGCAAGGCCTCAAAGTTGCTCGCGCGGCGCTCGATGAATTCCTGGTCCGCCAGGCCCTCCTCGATCACCACATGGATCAGCGCATTGAGCATGGCCACGTCGGTGTCAGCCTTGAACTGCAGTGTGCGCCAGGCATGTCTGCCGATGTCGGTGATGCGGGGATCGGCCAGAACGATCTTCGCGCCCTTCTTCGCCGCGTTCTTCATCCACGTCGCCGCGACAGGGTGGTTGGCCGTGGGGTTGGAGCCGATCACGAAGATGAGTCCGGCATGCTCCACGTCATTGACCTGGTTGCTCACCGCGCCGGAGCCCACGCCTT
>CAZFKW010000192.1:0-7900 GCA_964519795.1 uncultured Ramlibacter sp.
CATCGAGATCACCGAAAGCCGCCTGATCTCCAAGACCAAGAACTGGGTCGTGACCCGCCTGGTTGAAAAGGGCGAAGCGGTCTAAGACCCTTCTGCCCTGCAAACCAATCAAAAACGGCCCACAATGTGGGTCGTTTTTGTTTCTGAGCGCAGATCAGCAGAACATCCCGAAACCTGCAATCCCGCCACCACAACCCGCTAAAAAGGAACACACATGATCAAAGTAGGCGACACACTTCCCCAAGCCACGCTGATGGAATACTCTGAAGTCGAAGGCAATGGCTGCAGCATTGGCCCCAACCCGGTGGATGTATCCAAGGCCACCGCTGGCAAGACCATCGCCCTGTTTGCCCTGCCTGGCGCCTTTACGCCTACCTGCTCGGCCAAGCATGTGCCAGGCTTTGTGGAGAAGGCAGCTGAATTCAAGGCAGCTGGCGTCGACGAGATCTGGTGCGTCAGCGTCAATGACGCCTTCGTCATGGGCGCTTGGGCGCGCGACCAGAAGACCGACGGCAAGGTCCGCATGCTTGGCGACGGCAGCGCTGCATTTACTCAGGCCACCGGTCTCACACTGGACCTCGCTTCTCGCGGCATGGGCCTGCGCAGCAACCGCTACTCCATGCTCGTGAAAGACGGCAAGGTCGCCAGCCTGAACATCGAAGGCCCAGGCAAGTTCGAGGTCAGCGACGCCGACACCCTGCTCAAGCAGGCCAAGGCAGCCTGAAGACAGCAGGGCCCGCACCAATGCGTGAAAGGGGGTGCACCTCTGGCCACGCAGGTGCGATCCAGGCTCACAGGTCGGCTTTCAAGTAGTGAGCACCCGCAATCGGATTATGGTAGTAGGGCGGGATCTCCGCAAAGCCTAGTTCCTCGTACAGCGCCCGGGCGGCTTCCATATCGTCCAGTGTGTCCAGGAGCACGCTGGCGTAACCGGCCCGGCGTCCTGCATCCAGCGCCATCTCGGCCAACTGCCGGCCAAGCCCGAAGCCGCGGAACGCCTTGCGAACATACAGGCGCTTCATCTCACAGGCGTTCGGGTAGTCCACAGAATCCAGCGGTCGCAGCGCACAGCAGCCCGCCAGCGTGCCGTCCACATGCGCCAGCATCAGGGCGCCGCGAGGCTCGGCATACTCGCCCGGCAACCCGGCCAGCTCGGTGTCAAACGACTGGAAGCACAGGTCTACGCCCAGCGTATCCGCATACTCCTGGAAGATGGCGCGCACGGCGTCCATGTCTTCCGCGGAGGCGGGCGTGAAAATCCGGATGCTTGAAGTACTCACCGCTGCCCAGCTAAACGTCCTGACAATAGTTTAGCCTCAACCGAAAGTCGTCACACCCCAGGATACAAGACCGGCGCAAGCCGCAAAAACAGCGGCGGCAAGCACCCGGGAAGCCGCATCATCCCGCGAAGGAGGCGCCGCCACCACCAGTTCCTTGTCGCCAAGGATCATCGGTTTGATCAGGTTCTGCCGCTTCTTCCACAGGTAAAACAGGATGGCCGCCACATGCAGCACCACCAGCGCAATCAGGATCCAGCGCCCGATATTCTTGTGGTAGTTGGTCGCCAGGCTCACCGTAGCGTTGGTTACATGCCGTGTCAGCGGTCCGGCAAAGGCGATCTCGTCGTCGCTCATCAGCCCGCTCGCCACCTGCGCACCCAATACAGCCAGGAGCGCAAATACGGAGCCAGCGCCAATCGGTGTGTGTCCCACTGAGTGCAGCGGGTCCCCGCGGCCCTTCAAGTAGTTGATGACGCTGGACGGCGAATACAGAAATGATCCAAACCGCGCCCAGCGCCCACCCACCAGCCCCCAGACTACCCGGAACAGCAGCAGCGCCAGCACCGTATAGCCTATACGAAAGTGCCAGACCATGGCATTGCCACCCACTGTGCCCGTGACCAGCAGCCCGGCCAGACACAGCACCAGCGCCCAATGAAAGACGCGCACCGGCAAGTCCCATACGCGAACCCTGTTTGTCATGACCAACCCCTCTTGATTGTTGGAAGCCAGCACAGCCTGTGCTCGCTCGTTATTTGCTAAAAATTGTTTGCTGCATGTGCCACGGATTGCGCCACAACAACCCTCCGGATGCAAGGCCAGTGTTGGTACATTCCCGCATCCACAGGTTCCCCGGCAGAACTTTCTGGCCGAAACTACACTCTGCCATGTTCCGGTCAGCTTTTTAAACCCACGAAGAAGGAAATAATGATGAAACTCGCGACCACACTCGCCATGGCGGCTACCGCGATCATGCTGGCTACGCCTGCATCGGCACAGTTCGCCAAGCCTGAAGACGCCATCAAATATCGCCAGAGCGCCCTGTTTGTCATGGGGCAGCACTTCAGTCGCATCGGCGCCATGACCGCCGGCCGCGTGCCGTTCGACGGCGCCGCCGCCACCGCCAATGCCGAAGTCGTCGCCAACATGGCCAAGCTTCCCTGGGCAGGCTTTGTAGCCGGCTCCGACAAAGGTGCGACCAAGGCCAAGCCCGAAATCTGGGCCGAGCAGGCCAAGTTCAAGGACCATGGCGACAAGCTCCAGGCCGAGACCGTCAAGCTGGTGGCAGCAGCCAAGACCAACAATCTCGACAACCTGAAAGCCGCCTTCGGCGCCACCGCCGGCACCTGCAAGGCCTGCCACGACAATTACCGCGCGCAGTAAGCCTCGCAGCGCGAAAAAAAGCCGGCTCCGCAAGGACGCCGGCCTTTTTTGCGTGGTCTACCGCTTTTACCCATCCGTAGGCACAAAACCATTCCTCTGTGCCCAGTGATTGAACAGATCGCGCGAGCCACGGCACCACGCCAGATCAAAATCCTGAGTGGGCTCATTGCCGGCCGGGAACTTGACCCCGCAAAGGACCTCATATGCCGCAAACGCGTTGGTCCCCACGACGAGAAGGTCGTTTCTCAACAACCCCTCGACATCAAGCGCCCGAAGCAATTCACCTTGCTTGTCCAGCATCACGGGCAGGCGCAAGGCGCGATACTGCCGCGCGCGCTGTTCAATATGCGCATCCGCCTCAGCGGCCCACTTTCGGGCGGCCTCCTTTTCAGCAACGAATGACTCGTAGCTAGCCTCAGTCTCGGGCGACCGGGCGCCTCGGGTCGTTGCGCTGTCGTGGCTGCCGCGTTTTACAGCCAGGTACTCAGTACCCCCCTTGGACTGCCAGAACATCGAACGGGGCAAAGAAGCCAGACTCTGACGGGCCTGGTGCCACTGCTCGTAAGACGCTTCCAGGTTGGCGATGACTTGCCCTGCGTCAGAGCGGAAAGGGACAAAATCGACCTGGCGTATGCCATAAGTCATTGATTTCAAACATATTCCACCGACTATGCGCCCATATGCGCGTGATCGGTGGAATCAGCTTCGTGTACTGCAAACGCGATAAGCGTTCCGACGCGTCAACCCTCAGCCAGCAACTTCTCAATCAGCTTGTGCAGCTCGGCAAAGTCGGGTTCGCCCACAAAGCGCTTCACGATCTCCCCGCGCTTGTTGACGATGTAGGTTGTCGGCGTCAGCTGCACATCACCCCAGGCTTTTGCCACTGCTCCGGTATTGTCTATTGCCACCTTGAAAGGCAGCTTGCGCGTCTGTGCAAAATTGACGACGTAGGCTGGCGGATCGTAGCTCATGGCCACGGCCACGGTGTCGTAGCCGCGGGCCTTGTACTTGTCGTAGGTGGATATGATCTTCGGCATTTCCGCCACGCAGGTGACGCAGCTCGTGGCCCAGAAGTTGACAAGTGTCACCTTGCCCTTCATGTCAGCCGAGGTCTTGCGCGAGCCATCCAGCAACACAAAGGTCGATTCAGGCGCTGCAGACGCGCCGCTTGCAATATAAGCACCGGCACTGATTGCCAAAACAGCCGCAGCTGCGGCAACATAGAGAATCTTCATGTTAGTCGGGTGTGGCGGGCATGCGGCCTGTTGCACTGTGCTCGAGCATAAGTTGAACCAAGGTAAAAGGGATCACCATGAAACGTCGCCAGTTTAATTCTTCCGCCAGCTCAACGCTGGGCCTGCTGCTCCTGGCGGCTTACACTCAGGCCCAGGCGCTGTCACTCAAGGATCTGACTGAAGGCGATGCCTCTGCCGGCCTCAAGACCGCGCTCGAAAAAGGGGCACTGGCAGCCGTCGCCTACCTGGGCAAGCCTGATGGATTCCTGCAGAACGCAAAAGTTCGCATCCCGCTGCCGGGTTTTCTGGAAGATGCATCGAAGCTGCTGAAGAAACTCGGCCAGGGCAAGCGGGTGGACGAGCTCGTCACCGCCATGAACCGCGCCGCAGAGGCGGCAGTGCCCATGGGCAAAGACCTGCTGGTGAATGCTGTCAAGACCATGAGCGTGAGCGACGCCAAGAAAATCCTGTCTGGTGGCGACACCTCCGTCACTGAATTCTTCGCCGAAAAGACCCGCACTCCGCTGGGCGAGAGATTCCTGCCCGTGGTGACCAAAGCGACTGAGAAAGTCGGCCTGGCCCAGAAATACAACCAGCTGGCCGCAAAGGCATCAGGCTTTGGCCTCATCAAGAAGCAGGACGCAAAGATTGAGCAATATGTGACGGGCAAGACGCTGGACGGCCTCTATATTGTCATAGGCGATGAAGAAAAGAAGATCCGCCAGGACCCGGTCGGCACAGGGAGCGCAATCCTGAAGAAGGTCTTCGGTGCCATGAAGTAGCCGTCACGGGCGTCGGTCAAATGACTTTGGCCAGTTCGAACACCATGATCGACGGAAGTTGCGATTTGAGCGAATCCCGGCTGACCCGCGTCATGCTGTCGCTCATCCAGCTGGCCATCTCCAGGGTATTGGACGCCATGGCGATTTCAAGAAACGGGAAGTTGGGGTCAGTCTTGTGCAGGTCCTTGCGCAGCTCGTCGATTGTTTCGTCGTGCAGCCGCTCGTCAATGATGATCATGTGCGGCACGTCCAGCTCGCAGAAGCGCACGGCCTGAAGCGAGGTGGGCACGGAGTCCACGATCAGCCCCATCGAGCGGCAGATCATCTTGATGTTGGTCTTCAGCGCGTCGTCCATGCTGACGATCAGGATGCGGTGGCCGGCCAGGGGCTTGGACTCGCTATGCAAGGCGGAGTCTCCGCCGCCGTCTACCTCCACCGCCGTGAGCCCCTCGAGCTGCTTGACGGTGCGCGGAAACTCGATCATCAGGATGCCTTCGTCTGCAGACGCAATGCGGTCAACGGAGACGCCCATGGTTCTGGCTATCTCGGTGAGCAGGTGCCAGCTCAATCCGTCGTGCTCGCGGCGTCCCTCGCTGTCGATGCCGCCAGCCGCAACGCTTTCGCTGGCTTTGAGGAAGAACATACCATGTTCGGGCCAGTTCTTGATCTCAAGCGTGACGACCAGCCGGCGACCGAACTCGCAAGCCCAGTCAATCGCGGCATCCACCAGGCTGGACAGCAGACCCGGGTCCACAATCACTTCCACATGCTTGAGGTTGCGGTAGAGTTCCACGCCGCGCTGCTGGAATATGGCGGCGCGCTGGTCCAGCGCCTCGTTGATGATGGCATCCAGGCTCAGGCGCTCGTGGGACTGGCGCAGCCGCCCGCCGGCCAGCCGGGCAATCTGCTGGCTCTGCTTGGCAACAGTGCGGGCAGTTTCAATGGCGATCATCAAACTCTGCATTTGCGAGCGCGAGATCTTGCGTGTGGACGTGAACTCCTGCACAACATGCTGCATGACAGACAGGGGCCCCGACAGCTGTGCACCAATGATGCCTGCGAGCATGTAGTCAGCACGATCGGAGGTCATGGCGGGCGGCGCTGCCGCCCCGGCGCCGCCGGATTTTTCCGCAGTCAGCGGCGATGGCGCTGTTTCGGAAAACCCCTTGATAGATTGCATCAAATCCTCCGCGGCCCGTCGGGCCTTACGCCCGAGTCTACACATCCGGCCTCAGCGGCGCATCCCCTGAAATGACGAAATCGCAACCATCAGCTACGGGCGGCCAGCTTTTGCCGCGCTGTGGCAATGGCCTCGACCAGGTAGCTGCCGTAATAGTCCTGCGACGCCACGCCCACCAGACGCTCGGCAAGCTCCGCCCCCTGGCTGTCAAAGAACAGCACAGTGGGGGTCATGCGGGCGTTCCAGCGAGCGGCCAGCTCCGCGCCGGTGGCGGGCCGGCCGGCAAAATCCTGCACAGGTGAGCGCCGGTCTGTCACGTCGATCTGCCAGGCATGAAGGCCTTCGGCGCGCATGGGTAGCAGGTAGTTGCGGCGAACCAGTTCGCAGTAAGGGCAGCCGGGCAGGCTCACCAGCAACACCAGGGGCTCGCGCATGGCGCCGGCAGCCCTGGCCGCCGAGCGGAGGGAGGCTGGCACGGGCAGCGCCGAGTCCCGTCCAGCGGCATGGCCTGCCAGCGTGAGTCCTGCCAGGGCTGCAAATGTGCGCCGTGTGATGGGTTGCATATCTTTGTGAGTAGTTTGGACCGGACTGGTTCAACCCGGCCCGGGGTGGATGCGGTCAGCCAGGGGTCAAGCCAGAGCAGTATTGTCCCGGCAATCCGATAATCACGTGATGAGACGACTTTTAGCGGCGGCTGCTGTGCCCTGTGCCTTGTTGCTGGCTGCCTGTGACCCGACCTTCAATTGGCGCGAAGTCCGTTGGGACACCTCCGACCTGCTGGCAATGCTGCCCTGCAAGCCCGACCGCGCGATGCGACCCGTGACTTTGGGTGGGCAGAGCGTCGAGCTGAAAATGGCCGGATGCGATGCGGGTGGCGCTACCTTTGCGGTGTCCTATGCCACGCTGGCGGACCCTTCCCGGGCCAATGATGTACTGACGCAGTGGCGTGAAGTGACGCTGGTCAACATGCGGGCGGCTGCGCCGCGCGATGCGCCGTTTGCCCTCAAGGGCGCGTTGGCCTTGCCCGCGTCGGTGCAAACGGTGTCTGTGGGCCAGCGGGCTGACGGGCTGCCGGTGCTGGCGCATGCGGCCTGGTTTGCCCGGGGCTCGCAGGTGTTCCATGCCGTTGTTTATGCCGACAAGCTGAGCCCCGAAGTGGCCGAGGCCTTTTTTTCGGGGCTGGCATTCAAATGAATGGATTGACATGAGTGGGTTGACATGAGCCTGTTGCCCCGGCGCACGGCCGTGGTCGTGTTTGCGGCCTTTGCGTTTGCCTACTTCTTCTCGGCGCTGCTGCGCGCCATTACTGCGACGCTGTCGCCTGTGCTTACAGTTGAGTTTGCCCTGCATGCCCGTGACCTGGGCCTGCTGGCCGGAGGCTACTTTCTGGGCTTTGCGGCCATTCAGCTCGCGCTGGGTACCTGGCTGGACCGCCATGGTCCGAGGAAGGTCATCCTGTACTTCCTGAGCCTGGCGGTGCTGGGATGCCTGCTGTTCTCGGTGGCGCGGGGCTTTACCGGGCTGCTGGTGGCGCGTGTGCTGTGCGGCGCCGGGGTGGGCGCTTGCCTGATGGCGCCACTCACAGGCTACAGGCGCTGGTTCAGCCCTGCGGCGCTGATGCGCGCCAATTCCTGGATGCTGATGACGGGCTCGCTGGGCATGCTGGCTTCCACCCTGCCTGTGCAGTGGCTCATGCCGGTTTTGGGCTGGCGGCCGCTTTTCTGGATGCTGGCGGGCTGCATTGTGCTGGCCATGGCGGTGATCGCATGGAAGGTGCCGGCGTGGGAAGCTGCGGCTCCTGCGGGGCCGGCAGCGGACGTAGCGGGCGCTGGCACGACTGAGCCGGGGAACGGTTACGCAGACGTCTGGAGGCACCCGTACTTCCGCCGGATGATCCCCATTGGCTTCTTCAACTACGGCGGCATGGTGGCGGTGCAGACGCTGTGGGCAGGGCCCTGGATGGTCAAGGTGGCGGGTTACACGCCGGTGGAGTCGGCAGGCGGGCTGTTCTTCATCAACCTTTGCATGCTTTTCGCATTT
>CAZFKW010000193.1:0-6838 GCA_964519795.1 uncultured Ramlibacter sp.
TCGTGAAGCACGCCAACCCGTGCGGCGTGGCTGTGGGCAGCGACCCGCTGGATGCGTACAGCAAGGCGTTCAAGACCGACTCCACCTCAGCCTTCGGCGGCATCATCGCGCTTAACCGCACGCTGGACGAGCCGGCTGCGCAGGCCATCTCGAAGCAGTTCGTCGAAGTGCTGATGGCGCCGGGTTTCACGCCCGAAGCCATGGAAGTGTTCAAGACCAAGGTCAATGTCCGCATCCTGCAGATCGACCTGCCGCCCGGCGGCAAGTCCGACTGGGACAACGGCCGCAACATGATGGACATCAAGCGCGTGGGCTCGGGCCTGCTGATGCAGACCGCCGACAACAGCGAGTTGACGCTGGCCGACCTCAAGGTGGTGACAAAGAAAGCGCCGTCCGCGCAACAGCTGGAAGACCTGCTGTTTGCCTGGAAGGTGGCGAAGTACGTCAAGTCCAACGCCATCGTTTTCTGCAAGGACGGCATGACCATGGGCGTCGGCGCCGGCCAGATGAGTCGCCTGGACTCCGCGCGCATTGCCAGCATCAAGGCGCAGCATGCGCAACTGTCGCTTGAGGGCACGGTTGTGGCGAGCGATGCGTTCTTCCCGTTCCGCGACGGGCTGGATGTTGTCGTCGATGCCGGGGCTACCTGCGTGATCCAGCCTGGTGGGTCCATGCGCGATCAGGAAGTGATTGATGCTGCGGATGAGCGGGGGGTTGCGATGGTGTTCTCAGGGGTGCGGCACTTCCGTCATTGACGCTCGGGTTTGACGTGTTGGGGCTTTACCCAAAAGGCTCACGTATTGCGTGCCAGCGCTTCGTCGGTATCAGGCGGGCAGGGCACTCTGCTCCGCGAATGTCCTCCGTCCGGGCTTCGTCCTCCCTCCCCCTTGATTTCGCTGCGCAGAGCGCCCTGCCCACCTGATCCGGCGGTGGTGTCGCTGGCGATTGCTACATCCGCTGCTTACTGCGCCATGCCTCTGGCTCGCGCGGCATTGCTGGGCGCCAATACAAGCTGATCGCGTTATGCGGTAACGTCCACGTACTCAACTTGGCTGGCTCCCGGCGGAACAGGCAAGCCATCTTCGCGCAAGCCGTCGAGGTGAAAGACAATTGCGTCTCGAATCTCCGACTCAACTTCCGGCACGGTTGCGCCAGTAGCCACGCAGCCCGGGAGATCCGGGACATATGCGGAGTAATTTCCTTCAGCTTTTTCGATCACGATTGCGTAACGCATAGAACCTCACTTCAGATTGGCCTGCTTCAAAATGCTATTGAGTGTGCCGAGTGCCAGGTCGTCACTTGGCTTCCCTGCAACGGTAACGCGACCAGGCTTGCTCGCGTGCTTGAACTGGCGGTGACTTCCACGCGTTGCGACCAATCGCCAACCGTCATCGTGAAGCAAACGGAGAACCTCGGCAACCTTCATTCCGCAAGGATAGCAGGTACAGCGAAAGGTTTACGGCCACGTCACCGCCAGTTTGAATGTCTGGACTGCCTTGTGGCGTCCCGCGGAGGCCCTGCTGATCGGCGCAGTGGTGATGTCGAAGCCCGGTTTTGCTCGAGGTCAACCGGGAATTTCTCTATCGAGGAAAACAAACTCGTCACATGCCGCAACGAACGCCCGCATCGTCTGTTGGGGATGTGGGGCGCGCTGATGTTTTCCGCGTCAATGAGTACTGCGAGGTTCGGCTTTAGGAGGGTTGTTGTGGCCGTTGTCGTCGTCATGGTATTTGCCCGTTCAATTGAGGAATGCACCGACACTCGTGATGAATGGCGGTGGCCCGAACGAGTTGGAGTACCGTGCGACCGAGAACGATGGACGGCGGGGCTTGCGCCCCCACATCCGGGCCACCAAAACGGGGGCTCAGATGCAAAAGCCTCAAGGCTCCACCTGATCTACTACGGCTTTCGCCTCAGTCGCACCGGGACTCCAATCCCGCATTGCGCAAAGTGGCGAAACGAGCAAAGTATAGAGCCACGCCAGTGACCGTTCGCCGCCAGCCTGCGGGGCAGAACCAAGCTCCGCCTGAAGCGGCCAGGCGTAAAAAGACGGCTCAGGAAGCCAAAGACCGGAAAGCCTCACGCGCCGCAGCAACAGTGCCCGCAATGTCTTCATCACTGTGCGCCGCACTGACAAACCCGGCTTCATACAAAGCCGGTGCAATGTACACACCGCGATCCAGCAGCCCGTGGAACAGCTTGTTGAACTTCGGGCTGTCGCTCTTCATCACGGCAGGGTAGTTCTGCGGCAGGGTGTCGAGCAGGAAGAAGCCGAACATCCCGCCTTCGCAGTCCGCACTGAAAGCAACGCCTTCAGCCTTGGCCGCTGCAGACAGCCCATCAACCAGAGACCGGGTCTTGGCCGACAGCGCTTCAAAGAACCCGGGTTTGCGGATCTCGCGCAACGTTGCCAGACCGCAGGCCGTAGCAACCGGGTTGCCCGAAAGAGTCCCGGCCTGGTACACCGGTCCGAGCGGCGCCAGGTGTTCCATGATGGCGCGCGGCCCGCCGAAGGCTGCCAGCGGCATGCCGCCGCCGATGACCTTGCCGAGCACCGAAATGTCAGGCTTGAAGCCTTCTATCTCGCGCGCATAAACGCTCTGCGCACTGCCCAAAGCCACGCGGAAACCCGACATCACTTCATCAAACACCAGAAGTGCATCGTATTGTGTGCACAGCTCTCGGCAGCGCTTCATGAAGGGTACGCTGGCGCGCACGAAATTCATGTTGCCGGCAATCGGCTCGATCATCACGCAGGCCAGCTCCCTGCCGTGCAGCGCAAAGGCTTCTTCCAGTTGCTGGATATTGTTGTATTCGAGAACCAGCGTGTGTTGCACCACTTCAGGCGGCACGCCGGCGCTGGTCGGGTTGCCGAAGGTCGCCAGGCCCGAGCCTGCCTTCACCAGCAAGGCATCGGCATGGCCGTGGTAGCAGCCCTCGAACTTGATGAACTTGCTGCGGCCCGTGGCGCCGCGCGCCAGGCGGATGGCGCTCATGGCTGCCTCGGTGCCTGAGCTGACCAGCCGCACCATGTCCATGGAAGGCACGAGTTGCAGGATTTCTTCGGCCAGCTCAATCTCGCGTTCAGTCGGCGCGCCGAAAGAAAAACCTTCCAGCACCGCCTTCTGGACCGCATCCACCACGGCAGGGTGGCCGTGGCCCAGGATCATCGGTCCCCATGAGCCGATGTAATCTATATAGCGCCTGTCGTTGGCGTCCCAGAAATAGGCACCCTGCGCGCGCTGCACAAAGCGCGGCGTGCCGCCCACGGCGCGAAACGCCCGCACCGGGGAATTCACGCCTCCTGGAATGACTTCGCGGGCGCGGGAAAAGAGTTGTTCGTTCAGGTCCATGATGTCAGTGTTTCGTGTCCAGTGTCGGCATGTCAAAGGCCTGCATGGCCCGGATCTCTTCTTCTGTCAGTTCGGCGCCCTCGCCATCGGCTTCGGGCTGGGCCCAGAACAGGCGGTCGGGCACAACGTTGCCCATGCCCGGGCGAAAGCCTGCATCAAGGCAGCGGTCCAGGTAGCTCAGGGCCTCGGTGGTGGCGCCTGCCAGGTCGGTGCCGCTCGCAATCAAGGCTGCAAGGGCGGCAGACAGCGTGTCGCCCGCGCCGGAGAAAACCGCCTCGAAGCGTTCGAACTTCGCGCTTGCCAGCACCGCCTGCGGTGAGGCCAGCACATTGTCCAGATGCTGTTCCGGCAAAGGGATGCCGGTGACCAGCGTATAGGGCACGCCCATCTGGGCGGCTGCCTTGGCAATGTCGCGGGCCGTGGGGCTGCGCTCACTGCCCCAGTCGGGTAGCAGCCAGCGCCAGAGAGTGCTGTGGTTTCCGACCAACACCGCCGTCTGCGGCAACATCAACTCGCGGAAAGCGTCCAGGTACAGGTCGATCTGGCCTTCGTCCCACCAGGACAGATTGGGCATGTAGGCGACCAAGGGGACATCGGCATAGTCAGCGGCGATGCCGGCGATGGTGGCCAGGTTCTCGGGCGTGCCGGCAAAGCCGACCTTGATCACCTGCACCGGCACGTCCTCCAGGATGGCCCGGGCCTGCTCGGCCACCACTTCCTCGTCAAACGGGAAATGGTCGAAGATCTCGGCCGTGTCCCGGGCATAGGCGCCGGTCACGATGGAAAGGGCATGGGCGCCGACCGACGCAATGGCCGTCACGTCGCCTGCCAGACCGCCCGCGCCGCTGGGGTCGCTGGCGTTGAAGCACAGTACGCAGGCGGGGCGGTCGTCGTCTGATTCAGGCACTGCGGCGGCAATGTCTGAAGGATCGGGGGTGGGGTTTGCCATGTGCCAGGGGAGGGTGGGGGGTGCAAAGACGCCACGCGGCGCCGATACAATCGTTGCATTCTATTAGAAGGCCCCTTAAGCTGTGACTGAATCAAAAACCTGGATGTGTCTGATCTGCGGCTGGATCTACGACGAGGCTGCCGGCGCACCGGAGCATGGCATTGCAGCGGGAACGTTGTGGGCTGATGTTCCCATGAACTGGACCTGCCCTGAATGCGGGGCCCGCAAGGAAGACTTCGAGATGGTTCAGATTTAAGGTGTTGTCCGTGGTTGCCGCCTGGCGGCCGCTGCACCTATAAAAGCAGGAGCGACCCCCCGTGAGCACAACCGGATCAGGTTACAAGGTTCTGGTGATTGACGACAGCAACACCATCCGACGCAGCGCCGAGATATTCCTCAAGCAGGGCGGCCACGATGTGCTGCTGGCCGAGGACGGCTTTGACGCACTTGCCAAGGTCAACGACTACCAGCCGCACCTGATCTTCTGCGACATCCTGATGCCGCGCCTGGACGGGTACCAGACCTGTGCCATCATCAAGCGCAATGCGAAGTTCGCAGCCGTACCCGTCGTGATGCTGTCTTCAAAGGACGGCGTATTCGACAAGGCGCGGGGGCGCATGGTCGGCTCCCAGGAGTACCTGACCAAACCATTTACCAAGGACCAGCTGCTGCAGGCGGTGCAGCAGTTCGGCTCCATCGCTCAACAAGGAGAAACATAATGCCGATCCACAAGGTATTGGTCGTGGACGATTCCAAGACCGAGCTGATGTACCTGACCGACCTGCTGCAGAAGAACGGCATGTCGGTCAAAACCGCCGAGAACGCGGACGATGCCTTTCGTCGGCTGGCCGAGGAAAAGCCCGACCTGATCCTTATGGATGTGGTGATGCCCGGGCAAAATGGCTTCCAGCTGACCCGGGCCATTACCCGGGACCCTTTGTTTGCCGACGTGCCGATCATCATGTGTACCAGCAAGAACCAGGAAACCGACCGGGTATGGGGCATGCGCCAGGGCGCCCGCGACTACATCACCAAACCGGTTGACGCCGACGAACTGATGGCCAAGATCAAGGCCTTGAGCTGACCCCGAACGCATGGCCAATCGCGAAGCCCTCCGAGAACTCCAGAGCCGCCTTGCAACACGCTTGCAGGCGGCCCGGACCGAAGGTGTGTCCGCATCGTGGCTGGCCGTGGAGGCGGCGGGCACCAGATACCTGTTCCCGCTCAGCCAGTCGGGCGAGATTTTCCCGATGGCGGCGACGCAGGCTGTGCCCTACACACAGCGCTGGTTCCTGGGTGTTGCCAACCTGCGCGGCGGACTGTACGGTGTGGTGGACCTCGCCAGCTTCGTCAGTGGCGGCCCGCCTGCCGCCCGGGCCGAACTGGCCCGCGCCGAGTCGCGACTGGTGGCGCTCAACTCGGTCTTGAACGTCAATTGCGCCCTGCTGATCGACAGGCTGGCCGGCCTGCGCAGCATGGACGGCTTTGCATCATCTGCACAGCCTGCGGACGACGCACCCCCGTATTTCGGGAGCAGGTATACAGACGCCAGCGGCGAGCATTGGCAGGAGATCAACCTGCAGACGCTGTCCCAACAACCCCAATTCCTTAGCATCAGCGCTTAAAGTTTCCTGGAAGGCTGCATCATGTCCGTTGTTGACCAACTCAAAAAACTGTTCCCCAGGCGCAAGGCACCTGAGGGTGACTCGGGTTATAGCCTGGCCATGCCGGACGGCATGGATCCTTCGGCAACGGGTGCCATGGACGGAAACGCCGCCAACACGATGGCCATGACGTCTGCCGACTACAACCGGCAGGACCCGCCGCCCGTTGACCCGTTGATGGCCGGGGACGAGGCTGCCGATGCCGGCGATGATGAGTTGCTCGACATGCCCTTGCTGGGCCGCCGTACGGTTGCCCAGCACCAGCGGACGCTGGCCGTGCTGCTGGCTTTCTCGCTCATTGTGCTGGGCTCCATGGCCGTGTTCACGGTGCGCCAGACAGACAAGGTCGCCCAGCAGGTGGCGGCAACGGGCCAGTCGCTGATGCAGTCACAGCGCCTTGCCAAGTCCGTCTCCCAGGCCCTGGTGGGCAGTCCGCAGGCCTTCCCTGATGTGCAGGAAAGCGCCGACGTCCTCGCCCGGACGGTGCGCGGACTCAAGAGCGGCGACCCGGCCATTGAACTTGCCCCGGTCGCCGTTGAATACACCGAAGACATCGACAAGATCAACCCGCTCATGGAGCGCGCCGAAAAGAATGCCGCCACCGTGATGGGCCAGCGGGCCATCCTGACGCAGGTGGGCACCGCCCTGCGCACCATCAACCGCCAGTCGTCTGACCTGCTCGAAATTGCCGAGACGGTGTCGTCCCTCAAGCTGCAGCAGAACGCGGCGCCGGCCGAGATTTCCGCCTCCGGCCAGCTCGTGATGCTGACCCAGCGCATCGGCAAGTCGGCCAACGAATTCCTGACGATGGAGGGCGTGAGCCCCGAGGCCGTGTTCCTGCTGGGCAAGGACCTGAATTCGTTCAAGGAAAT
>CAZFKW010000193.1:6911-7629 GCA_964519795.1 uncultured Ramlibacter sp.
GCAGGGCCTGGTGTCGGCGCGTGAGGCGCAGTCCGCGATTCTTGCCGACAGCGAGCCGCTGCGGCGCGACCTGCAGAGTCTGCAGGCCAAGCTGTCCGCGCAGACGGGCCTGGGCGCTGGTGCCCTGGCCGCCCTGCTGCTGTCCGGCATGTTGGCCCTGCTGTGCGCGGCAGGTCTTGCGTTTGCCCAGCTCCAGGACAGCCGCAAGCGCCAGGGGGTTGCCGAACAGCAAAGGCAGGAAGCCGAGCGCCAGGAGCAGGAAGCCAAGCGCGTGAACGACGCCAACCAGGCGGCCATTTTGCGGCTCATGAACGAACTGCAGACAGTGGCTGAAGGTGACCTGACCCAGGAAGCCACGGTGACCGAAGACATCACCGGTGCCATCGCCGACTCGGTGAACTACACGGTGGAAGAACTGCGCCAGCTGGTGGGCAACGTGCAGAGCACGGTCACCAAGGTGGCCCAGACGACGGCGCAGGTGGAAAGCACGTCCACCGAGCTGCTGGCAGCCTCCACCGAACAGCTGCGCGAAATCCGCGAAACCGGCCAGTCGGTGCTCGACATGGCCGGCCGGATCAACCAGGTGTCCGGGCAAGCCCAGGAGTCAGCCCAGGTGGCCCGTCAGTCACTTGTGGCAGCGGAGTCCGGCCTGCAGGCGGTGCAGAACGCCATCGTGGCCATCAACCCCGAGGACGGCTCGGTCACACCGCTCGTGACC
>CAZFKW010000193.1:7639-7872 GCA_964519795.1 uncultured Ramlibacter sp.
CATCGGCGGCATGAACTCCATCCGCGACCAGATCCAGGAAACCTCCAAACGGATCAAGCGGCTGGGTGAGTCGTCGCAGGAGATTGGTGAAATCACCGAGCTGATTTCCGACATTACCGAGCAGACGAACGTGCTGGCGCTGAACGCCGCCATCCAGGCGGCTTCAGCCGGAGAAGCAGGACGCGGCTTCTCGGTGGTGGCCGAGGAAGTGCAGCGCCTTGCTGAACGTTCCG
>CAZFKW010000194.1:0-7816 GCA_964519795.1 uncultured Ramlibacter sp.
AGTGCGCCCGTATCCATCAATCGGGCTGACGATGCGAGAAATTGCAGCGGTAGACAGTGCTGCAGCTTGGCGCGGCGCGTGGCCGTGCACGCGCCGTATGCCTTTCATCGTCGCCTTGACAAGTTGGGAGTCGACGGGATTCGGCAGACCCCTTCTCGCATGGGCCTGGGAGATCGCTGCGATGCGGCGCACGAGCGTGCTGGGCCTCAACGTCTTTGCGTGCGCTTCGAGATAGCTGCAGACTTGCTTTTCGGTCGCGGGGATCTTGCCACCCCAACATTGGAAGTGCTTGATATCGCTCGCATACGCGCGACACGTGCTGGTTGCCAGACTATGGTCAACGTAGTGGATTGTGGAGGAGCGCTTCATTAATATTCCTCCGGCAGCAGGAAGGTGGTCGCGCTGCGATCTGCCTCGGTGATGATCCAGATGATCTCTCGGAGCGTTCGAGGAGAGTCTGGATAAGGGACTTCAACGTGGTACGAGGACATGAGACGCAGCCGCTGCTCGATGGCCAGTTCATTGGTCGCTTTATCTTCCGCATCTAGCTCTCCCCAATCGCCAGTGACGTGGCGTTGCAGCAAGCTGATGCCGGAGACTCCAGCCCTTTGGAGGAGGGCGATTGCGCCACGGGTGGCAAAGACTTGGCCCAAGACGAAGCGGGGTGATTTAGGTGTAGGTTGGTTCATGTTGATTCCTTGCAGGCGTGCGCCAGCCTGCGCGGCTAAGCGCATGGACTGGGCGGTTGATGGGAGTGAGACTGCGAAACGCGTTAAAGCAGGACGCGGAAGTCCCAGCGCGCGCAAGCGTCCGCCGCAGCCTTGTGGGACGCGGGAAGCAAATGAAGCGTGTGGGACGCGACCCGATCGGGTCGCTGGGGATTGCGCACTAACCAGCGCGTTTTTGCAGGCGGGCAGCTCTCACTCTGACGAGTGCTCCCGCACCTCAATTTTAAAAAATTAGCCTAAAAGTTCCTACCTAAATCTGGACAAAAAGGCCCCAAACTGCTTAAAAAACAGGCAATTTGCGGTGGTTTTGTGGATTTGGGCCAGGTAGCGGCGGGGAGGAAGAGGAGGGCGAAGTCTTCGTTGGAGTCAGCGCTGTTGCTCTCTCAAAAGCCATGCACATTGAGCTTAAAATTTATGCCCCCAACTGGATAACATATGCCCCCATGTGTGCCCCCATCTGTGGTGGATTTTGATGGATGACTTTAGATCGCCTTGTACAAACCACGCCATCGCTACAGAGGGAAAGGCGTTAAAATTGTGGTTCGTTGGACATTGGTGGACATTAAACTGGTCCCCTCGACAGGAATCGAACCTGTATCTGACGCTTAGGAGGCATCCGTTCTATCCATTGAACTACGAGGAGGAGCGGGGATTGTATTGCCTTGGCGGGCCTGTCCAGGGAGCCACCCAGCCGTCCGGTCAGGTCCGCGCTGCCATGGCGTACTGCCAGCCGCTTCACGCGCGCCTTTAACAGGCCTTCGCGCTCAGCTAGTAAGCCGGACACGCGGCCCATGATTGCGGGCTTTGTTGAGTCCCGCCTGGCCCTGCTCAAGGTGGTGGAGAGCACGGCTTGATGTCGTGCATTGGCTGCCCGCTGAAAGCCCCTTCGGGTCGGGGCGCGTCTACTCGTACTGCAGGGTGAAGATCAGGTCCACGGCGCTCTGCTCGCCCGTCTGCGCGCGCAGCGTGAAGCGGCGCGACAGGTCGTAGAAGATGTAGAACGTGCCCATGGTGCCGGCCACGCTGCGTTCATAGGCCACGTAAAAGTCGCGCGACAGGCGCTTGCCGAGCGTGACTGCAGCTCCACTCGTGGTCCCGTCCCCCGCTGTTGCCGCGCCCCGGAATGAAATTTCGTCCAGGCCGATGGCCCTGGCCAGCCCGCCCGACATGCCGCCACCCTTGCCGCCGAGCAGGGCGAGCGCCGCCTGTTGCAGAACCGCTGACTCGGCGCCACCTGCCGCAGCACTGCGGCCCAGCACCAGCCAGGCGAGCTTCTCGGCATCCGGCAGGTCGGGGCTCGCATACAGGCGCACGCGTGGCGCGAGGGCTGTGCCGGTGATCTGCACGCCCACACGCACCGTCAGGTTCGGCCGGATGGCCAGCACGTCGAGCGAGGGGTTGTCAAACGGCCCTGTGAACCGCAGGATGCCTTCTTCGATGTTCAGGTACTGGCCGTAGGCCTGGTAAGTGCCGCCGACGGTTCGCACCTCGCCGTTCAGGCGCGGACCGCCGCTGCCGCCCAGCGTGGTCTGCAACGCCAGTGTGCCGGCGAGCCGGGCGTCGATGCCGCGGCCCTGCACCCGGAAGTCGTTGCCCAGCGACAGGGTGATGGCCACGTCAGGCAGGATGCGCAGGCCGGCAGAAGCCGGCATCGCAGCGGTCGCCGAGCCCGGTCGGGGTACAGATGATTTGATGACCACGTCGCTGCCGAGTGTGGGCGTGGACTCGTCAGGGAGGATGAACAGCGCATGGTCTGCGCGCAGGTTGCCGCGCAACTCCACGCGCGTGTCAACCAGCCGCGCCTGCAGGTCGCCCGAGACCGTGAGGCGCCGGTCGGCCCGCGCTGTGACGCGCAATGCTTCGGCTTTGGCCACGAGTTCCATGCGGACCTGGTGGAGGATGGATGGGTCCGTGGGCGTCTGCCCGGCTGCGGGCACCGGCGGCTTGCCGTCCGGTACCCATGCCACAAAGCCCGACACTGTGAGCTGCCCACCCGCTGCGGCGTTGCCTGTGCCACCGCCCGGCGCGCCCTGCAGGCTGAACTCATTGATGTCCAGCCGCAGGCCGTTGAGTGTGGCCCGCAGCTTGCCGCCCCTGAACTCGATGCCTTCCACCACCGAGCGCAAGGCCAGGTCATTGGCCTGCAGCGTGCCTTTCCAGTCCGGTGCATTGCGTGTGCCGGCCAAGGTGGCATTGGCGTCCAGCGTACCGCTCATGCGCCAGCCCGGCGGCGCCGGGATGGACCACACGCCCACGCGGGGCAGGTTGGCGCGCACGGTGCCAGTCAGCGGTGCATCGGCCGGCCATGCCCAGCCGTCCGCATCACGCGCGACCCGGGTGCCAAGGTCCGCCGAGACGGTGCCGGCGTTGTCACTGTCCCAGCGCAGTGCGGCGTTGACGCCGGCCCCGTCACTGGTGACCCTGATGCTGGCTTCTTTCACGCCCGCATTGATCTGCAGGCCGCCAGGCGCACCATTGGCCCCGGCCTCTGACTGAACGCGCAGGTCGCCGCTGCGGCGTTGCAGCCCGGCCTGCAGGCGGAACTGTTCGCCAGCCTGCACATCCCAGTCGCCGTCGAAGCTCATGGTGCCGGCCAGGCCAAGGTTGGTCAGCTGTGTGTTGCCCAGCAGCTCGAGCCAGCCAATCGGCAGCCCGCGCACCTGGCCTTTCGATCGCAGTTCCGCGCGGCCTGCGCCTTGCCGCCAGGTGACCGGCTCCCAGGCCACTGTGGCGGTGCCTGGTGCCGGTCCTGCCAGCACGGCTTCGCCGGAGCCCGCCTGAAAGATGGCGCCGTCCTGCCAGGTCACCGGCAGTGGGGCGCGCAACTGGACGGTCCATGCGCCGGGACGAAAGCTGTCTTGCACGGCCAGATCGGCGCTGTCAATGCGGCCCTGCCAGCCACCAGCCGGTGTGCGGCCGCCGTTGCCAGCTGCCTGCAGGCGTGCGCGCAGGGTACCGCTGTCCAGGCGGCCCGCCAGCTGGAGGGCCAGCGCGTCAAGCCGGCCATTGATGTCGGCCTTGACTTCGCGAAGCCGCAGGGTCTGCGCTTCGCTCTGTCCGGCGCTGCGCAGGTCCAGTCTCGGCACGGCCACCGTGGCCTGCAAGGCAAGACCGCGTCCCTGCTGCTGCCAGCCGCCTTGCCAGCGGCCGCTGGCTTCGCCCTGGCCTTGCACGCCGGTGTTCAGCAAGTCGCGCCGCAGGCCGGCGGGCATGCCGGGCAGTTGCGCGAGCCAGCGCGTGGCCACGGCGGCGTCGGCCAGGCGCAGGCTGAACTCGCCCGCGCCATCGGTCGCGCTGATCCTGCCATTGGCGCTGGCCTGGGCGCCAGGGATGGTGAGCTGCGCCTGGCCGCTGGTGGCGCGGCTGGTGGTCTGTACTTCGATCCCCCGGCCTTGGAGCAGGGCATCCGTCGTTTGCAGGCGCAGCGTTTGCAGGCTCAGGCGGCCTTCGGTCCAGCGCCCAATGGCCGCAGCCTGCCTGATGCGCAGCCCCTGCAATGCAGACCTGGCACGCTGGCGCGCCGAAGGCTTGATATCTGCATTGAACTCGATGGCCTGACCCACGGCCCTCGCGTCGAGCTTGCCGTCCAGCGCAGCGGGGGCAAAGCTGGTGTGCAGCGCAGCCGGACTGATGCCGCGCAGCCGGGCCTTGCCCTGCCAGCCGCTGATGTTTGCAGCATTGACCGTGACTGAGGCTGTGCCGGTTGTACGCGCGATCGCTGCTGCAGCGGGGCGCATCCGCAGGCCGCCTTCAAGCTGCAGCTGGCCGCCGGCAATGTCGGCTGTGAGCGTCTGGATGTCCCACGCGTCCTGCGTGTAGCCAATTCGCCCCTGTACGGCCTGCACGGGCACGCGCCCTGTGTCCCAGGGGCCGCCCTGGCTGTTGGTGATGCGTCCTTCGGCCAGCCACTGCTGCATGGCGCCGGCGACGGGCTGCAACGTCACGCTGCCGTCCAGCATGGTCTTCGGGGCTTGCGGCCAGAGCAGGGCGAGATCAAGGTTCGCGAAGTTCGCGCTGCCCTGGATGATGGGCTGTGCTGCCCATGGCATGACTGTGGCAGTGGCGGTGGCGCGCATGGACAGGGTCGCTGTGCCGGCCACAGAAGTGGTTGAGGTGCCTGTCGCGGACACCGGCTGTACGCTGGCCTGTACCTCCAGCCGGGCATCCGCTCCTGCCAGTGGGCCCCTGGCCTGTGCGCCCGCCTGCACGGGCAGGGACTTGCCACCGCCCGGCAGGGGTGCCTCCAGCAGGCCCTTGATCCTGGCATCCAGTGTCATGGGGGCATTGGCCTGCAGCGTCACGTCGGCCTCATACAGGCCGGCGGCATAGCCCACGCTGTCCATGCGAAGGGTATGCAGCACACTGTCAAAGCGGTATCGGCCTGCAAGGCCGGCCGCCTGCACGGGAGCCGGGCCACGCCACTGAAGGTCTTTCACGGCAAACGTGGCATCCACCTCCAGCGGCAGCATGAAACTGTCGAAGGGTTTGGCGGGCTCAGGGGTGCGCTGGTCGTCAATCACCAGTTGCGCGATCTTCAGCTCGTCGAGGGTGAGCTTGCGGTTGATGAGGGCAATGGGCTGCCAGCCCAGTGTAATGTCGCGGGCTTCCACCACCAGGCCGTTGCCTCGCCAGCGCAAAAGGCCGATCCGACCTCCCGCGCGCAGCGAGCCTTGCACCTCCTGCGCCTCCAGCGTCTGGCCGGCAGGCAGGTAGCGGGCCGCGCGGCTGATGCCGGTGGAGAGGGAGTCGTCGGTGCCTGCCCACCAGAACAGTACAGCAGCCAGCACCAGCGCCAGGGGTATGGGCGCCAGCACCACCCACGCCAGGATGCGCAGGAACTTGCGCATCAGAAGGTGAACCCCACACCCAGGTGCAGGCGTAACTTCCTGCTGTCAACGCCATACGCCAGGTCAATCTGCAGCGGCCCGACAGGGCTGCGCCAGCGCGCGCCGACGCCAACACCGACCTTGGCCTTGAGGTCAGCGGGCTTGTCTGCCACGGCGCCTGCATCCACAAAAACTGCGGCCTCCCAGTCCGTGAGCCGGCCCTGGTACCTGATGGGACGTTGCCACTCCGCACTTCCCACGGCCAGGTAACGACCGGCGCTGACCAGGCCCGTCGGCAAAGTCACGCCGATGTCCCGGTAGCCGTAGCCCCGCACGGCATTGTCGCCGCCGGTGAGGAACAGCAGGGTGCTGGGCAGCAAGGCGCCCGCGCGCGCCGCCACCGCGCCGGCTTCGGCCCGCAGCGCCAGCCGGCTGCCACCCACGGTGGAGCCGTCGGCCTCGCGCAGTGTGCCCAGCGGTATGTAACCCAGCCATTCGGCGCGCGTGCGCAGGAAAGGGTCACGCCGGGTGCCCAGCGTGTAGCCGCCGCCAAGCTCCACCCCCAGGCCGTAGCCGCGCGTGGGGAAGGGCAGGCTGTCGAATGCGCGCCGCGTCCAGGCATAGTTGGCGCTGATGGACGAAGCCTGCTCGTTGAGCGCCACGCCAGTGTCGCGGGCGCGGTCGTATTGCAGGTAGTAGTTGCGGTCGATGGCCTCGCCCAGCTGTGTGCGGCCCAGGCGGTAGCGTTGCCCGGAGGTTGTGACGCCATTCGTGTCCTCGCGCTCGAGCAGCACTGACGTGGCCCATCGCCAGTAGTCTTCATCCGGTTGTGCGAGCAGCTCGGTGCCGATGGACTGCGACTTGGCGTCTGCCGTCAGCTTGCTCAGCGCGCGCCAGCCAATGCCGGGCAGTTTGAGGTGGGTGTGTTCGGCCGACAGGCGCGGACCGCCGTCTGTGCTCACGCCCACGCCCAGTACGATTTTCTGGAGCTTGGCCTCGCGCACCTGCACCAGCACAGGCGCGGCCTGCGGGTCGCCGCTGGTGTCCAGCGTCATGAACACCGAGTCGAAGTAGCCGCTGTCGGCCACTCGCTGCTGGGCCTCCAGCATGCGCTGCTGGTCATAGTCGGCGCCAGCCGGCAACTGGGCCAGGCGCTGCACCAGCAGCGGGTCGAAGTGATTCGTCCCGGTGACATCCATGGGACCGAAACGGAAGGCGGGGCCGGAGTCCAGCTTGAGGCCAAGTGCGGCGGACTTCTGGTCGGTGTCGATCTCGGCCTTGCTCTCGCGCAACTCGCCGGTCGGGTAGCGCTGGCTGGTCAGCAGGCGCTGCGCCACAGCCTTGGCGTCATCCCATCCGGCCTGGGTGAAGCGGTCACCGGCGCGCAGCGGCCACTGCGCCTGTATGGCGGCACGCTGGCCGGCTGCGGCGCCATCACTGGCTACGGGTCCGGCAAACTCGATGTTGACGCTGCCAATCACCACGGGCGGGCCGGGCTCGACCGTGATGACCACCTTGCGCAGGGCCGTGGCGTCATCGGGGGTCTCGGTCATCTCGATGGCGATGTCGGACGAGAAGTAACCGAGTGTGCCCAGCAGGTCCCGCGCGTTGGCGTCAGCCACCGCAAGCAGGCGGCGCAGTTCATTGGTGTCCAGGTCGGCCAGCTCGCGGTAGCGCTGCAGTTCCAGGTGCCGCTCCAGATACTGGCGGACGGCGTCAGGCGCTTTGACTTCCAGAGAGAACGCAGCGGGGCCGGACGGCGCCGCCGGCGCTGTGGCGCGGCCAAACAGCGGCCTGTCCGGCAACAGGCCGGTGGCACACCCTGAAATCATCAAGACCGCCGGCACAAGCGCCAGCACCGCAAACCATCGCCTGAGCATCAGGCTATTTTGACAGCAGGCGCATCGCTTCTTCCAATCCCTTAATAGTCAGCGGGAACATACGGTTATTGACCAGCTGCTGGATGACGCTGATGCTCTGGCGGTACTGCCACACACCCTGGGGCTCGGGATTGATCCAGGCGAACTTGGGGAACGCATTGGTCAGCCGCTGCAGCCATTCAGCGCCGGCTTCCTCATTGTTGTATTCCACACTGCCGCCAGGCTGCAGGATCTCGTACGGGCTCATCGTGGCGTCGCCGATGAAAATGAGCTTGTAGTCCTTGTTGTACTTGCGGATGATGTCCCAAGTGGCAAACTTTTCTGAGAAGCGGCGCTTGTTGTTCTTCCACATGAAGTCGTAGACGCAGTTGTGGAAGTAGTA
>CAZFKW010000195.1:0-3039 GCA_964519795.1 uncultured Ramlibacter sp.
ATGCCGAGGGCAACCTGGGCCTGTCCAATGCGCTGCTGCGCCACTTGAGCGAGAAGCTGCCGATCAGCCGCTGGCAGCGTGACCTGACCGACAGCACGGTACTGCGCAACATGGGGGTGGCACTGGGCTATGCGGTGCTCGCGTGGACCTCGCTGGGCGTGGGGCTGAACAAGCTTGAGCTGAACCAGGAAGCGCTCGCAGAAGACCTGGACGCATCCTGGGAAGTTCTGGCCGAACCCATCCAGACCGTGATGCGCCGCTACGGCGTGCAAGGCGCTTATGAAAAGCTCAAGGAAGTCACACGCGGCAAGCGCGTGACGGCCGAGGCCCTGCACGGGTTGATCCGCTCGCTGGAAATTCCCGAGGCCGAAAAAGCACGCCTGCTTGAGATGACGCCGGCCAGCTATGTGGGCAAGGCTGCCGAACTGGCGCGCCGCGTCTGATGGCCATCAAGTCCACCATTTTCAAGGCGAACCTGCAGGTCGCCGACATCGACCACGGCTACTACGCAGACCATGCGCTGACCCTGGCTCGCCACCCCAGCGAAACTGACGAACGCATGATGCTGCGGCTGGTGGCCCTGGCGCTGCATGCGCACAAGCTGCAGACGGTGTGCAATGGCGACGGCACTCTGGCCTTTGGCGCCGGCCTGTCCAACCCGGATGAGCCCGATGTCTGGCTGCGCGATTTCACCGGCCAGACGCGGCTGTGGATTGAAGTGGGCCAGCCGGAAGACAAACCCGTGATCAAGGCCTGTGGCAAGGCCGATGAAGTGTTTGTCTATTGCTTCAACCATGCGGCAGAAATCTGGTGGCGCGGCATTGAAAACAAGCTGTCACGGCCGCAGAACCTGCAGGTGTGGCGGGTTCCGACAGATGCCTCACAGTCGCTGTCCGGGCTTGCCCAGCGCAGCATGCAGCTGCAGGCCACCGTCCAGGAAGGTGTGCTCAGCCTGAGCGACGAAACCCGCCACATCGACATCGAGTGCCAACGCTGGAGGTAAGGACGCCCCATAGGGTAGGGAAGGCATGAGCCTCCCCTCCCTCCGAACCGTGCGTGCGGTTCTCCCGCACACGGCTCTCCAGTTGATAAAGTCCTCATCGGGGTTGGCTCGCTGACAGCCGGGCTGTGTTCATGGTGAACAGCCCCAGCGTTGCGAAGTAGGCATTTGGCCATTTTTGATTGTCTGCAAGGCACCGGCCTTGACCGGGGCGCTTGTCGCGGCGTCGAAGCAGCGCCCGCAGGCGCCGTCGGATGAAGCCATCGAGCGAAGCAAACGTACTCTTCATGGCGTGCCTGAAGTAGGCATACCAGCCCTTGAGCACGGCGTCGAGTTCGACCACGATCTCTCGTATCGTCCCGCTGCGCATGCGGCTGGTTCGCTCCCGGACTGCATCCTTGATGCTTCATCTGACTCTTCTTTCTGACCAGTCGCTGCCCCGCCTCGAAGCGATGTCCTGCTGGAGCCAGCCATCGATCAGCGCCAGAACTCGTCCGTCGCTGATGCGTTCGGCCACTCTTGCAAGCAATCGCTCTTGGGGGATGCTGTCAAAGCAGCTCTTGAGGTCGGCGTCCACCACGTGGGTGTAGCCCTGTTTGAGCCAGCCATCAACGGCGCGCAGCGCGTCCTTGCAGCCTTTGCCCGACCGGAACCCGTAGCTTGTCTCGCAGAACTGGCCCTCAAAGATCGGCTCGATCACGCGTTTGACCGCCGCCTGCACCACCCGGTCCTTGACCGTGGGGATGCCCAGTGGACGACTGCCGCCGCCTGTTTTGGGGTTTTCCACCCGGCGTACGGCTTGCACGCGGTACTCGCCTGGTTTGTTGGTCGTTCAATCCGTCTTTCACACATTCACCTTCCTGCCCTCCTTCCCTCAACCCGGCTTATGTTGCCCGGGTCTGTGGCCGCCTTGCGGCAGCCTCGGTACTATGAGGACTCTGACTCCTGCACACCGTCACCCCGGCGCACAGGTCTCCCCGCTTGTCTCGTTCACACTTCCTGACGTTCCGCCTCCAAGCACAAGGGTGGTTTGCGAGTCGCTTTTCGCCATGTGTTTCAGGCTTCGCCATGACGGAGCAGGCGCGCCACCACTCCCAGCCGAATCGAGTTCGTCATCCTGCGGACCGCCATTTCGCTCCGGTTGCTCCCCACCCCGCGTCGCAGCGACGCAGTTACCTTCAGCTACGGGGTACTGGCTTTCCCCGGCAAGGACTTTCACCTCGCTGTGTCAACGCCTTCACGGGCGCACCCCCCACTGGGGGGCGAAGCCAGTGGCCTGTCCTGAGCTTGTCGAAGGATCGAAGGGCGGTTCCACGGCTCCCTGCTACAGGCATCCACTGCGTCAACGTGGCATGGCACGTCCACAGCTCCAGCACTCCTCAAATCCGCCTTCCACGGTTTCGCCGCAGCGGCAGAGCCAACGGCGCTGCGGCAGGTCACGCAGATCGTCCAGAAGGGTGCGGGCCCGCGCCAGCTGTTCCTCATGCATGAGCCAGATTTCGGGCAGGCACTGATCAGGCGGCAGGTGCCCTGCCGCCGCGCCCAGGAAATAGCGCTGCATGGACGCATCGATACCGGCCTCGCGCAGCGTATCGACCCATAGGGTGGCAATCGCGATGTTTGGAGCCTGGGTCAAGCGCAGCATGAGGCCAGTATGCAACCAGATGCGGCGCGGCGCATGCCGGATGGGAAATTTGATGCAGATGCGCCACGCGCGCATCCGGCATTTCAGCCGGGTCCCGCAGGCGCCGGCGCCGCAGGGCCTTCTGCAGCGCGTTCGGCGTACCGGTTGAAGCGCCAGGACTCACTGCTCAGCGTGATGCGGCGCCAGGTCCGGCGCTTCTCGGCCGGAGTCATTTCGGGCCACAGCTGCACTTCCTCGAAGCTGCGGCCGCAGCCCTTGCAGGTCTCGTCGCCCTGGCTGGTCGAGCAAATGGCAATACAGGGCGTGTCGGGCGTGCTGTCATACCAGATCTTCCAGGCCGCCCATGCACCAGCCGGGAACCCCTGTTCGGCGGCCTCATCTTCCCGGTAAAAAA
>CAZFKW010000195.1:3049-7805 GCA_964519795.1 uncultured Ramlibacter sp.
CGGCCGAAGGCTTCTTCGCGCGCCAGAAATTGATGGCGGCCTCAATGTCGGTAATGTGGATTCCTGCCATGGGGAGGGGATGATAGCCTGCGCATACGTAGTTACCGGGGCTTGCAAGGCGATGCTCCCTAATGCTTTAATGTCGCAGCGAAGGGGAGTAGCTCCCTCCTGGTGTTGCAGGGAGGTGCCTGAAATGGGCATCGCTGCATCAGGTATCAGCCAAGTCGTCATTACGAAGTATTACTTCCGGCTAGCTGGGCACATTCTGCATACTCCATGCCGAGCAAGACCTTCGATTTGAATCCGTTGCGGGTTCGGTCGAAGTGCGTTTGCCCCACCCCCTCCCGGGATGGAGACATCCGGACGCTCTGCGTGACCGGCCCCCTCGGGTTGTTGATTGATACAACTCGGAGATTTTTTCAGTTATGGAGTTCATGTCCGCACCCTGGTGGTCAGCACTGCTGGCCATCATTCTCATTGACCTCGTGCTTGCTGGCGACAACGCCATCGTGATCGCACTGGCAGCCCGCAACCTGCCCCCACACCTTCAGAAAAAAGCCATCATCTGGGGCACCGTGGGTGCCATCGCCGTTCGTTCCGCCATGACAGTCGGCGTCGTCTGGTTGCTCAAGGTCCCCGGCCTGATGCTCGTCGGCGGCCTGGCGCTGGTCTGGATTGCCTACAAGCTGATTGCGGATGACGGGGGCGATGAGCACAGCGGCCCGGTGGCCACCACTTTCTGGGGCGCAATGAAAACCATCGTGATTGCCGACGCAATCATGGGCGTGGACAACGTCCTGGGCGTTGCCGGTGCGGCGCATGGCTCTTTTGACCTGGTGGTGATCGGCCTGCTGATCAGCATTCCGATCGTGGTGTTCGGCAGCACGCTGGTGCTCAAGCTGGTTGAACGGTTCCCGGCGATCATGTATCTCGGCGCGGCTGTCCTGTCCTTCACGGCCGGCAAGATGGTGGTGAACGAAAAGCTGCTGGCGCCGTACTTCAAGGGCCCCGAAATGGCGCAACAACTCGCCTACTGGGCTGTGGTGGTGGTCGCAGTTATCGGTGTGCTGGGTGCGGGCTGGCTCAAGAACCGGCGCCGGGTACCTGCGGCCAAGCCGGAAGGCCACGTGACCTGACACGACAAGGAGCCCTTCATGGACAGGATCATCGTGTATGTGGATGATGCCGCCCACGCGGCACCGCAGTTTGTGACCGTGAAGGGCGCCGGGGCCGGCACACACTGGATTCTCGTGGCCTGTGCGCCGCGGCTGACGCACCGCATCAGCAAGTGGGTAAGCCACAGCGCGCGCGAGAACTGGCGCCAGAAATGGTCGGACAAGTTGTTCGGCTTGGTGTCTCCTCAGCTGTTGGCGCGCGGCGACAAGGTCACAACCGTCCTTGCCACCGGCCCGCTGCCGGAGCTTACCGACCGGCTGCTCAACGAACACGGGCCTGCGCGCGTGCTTGATGCGCGCAGGCCCAAATTCTCCAATGAAGTGCAGCCCGCGGCGAACAGTCAGGCCGAAGGTGGTGCCGGCTGGAAGATGCCCGGCTCCCTGCTGGGCATCAGCGCGCTGCTCATGATCTGGGCGGAATAGCCAGGACCCCGTGCGGGTGCTAAGCTCGCGCCCATGAAACTCATCACCCGCTGGCTGCTCAGTGCAGTCGCCCTGCTCGCCGTTGCCCACCTCTACAGCGGTGTGGCCGTGACGAGCTTTACCGCAGCGCTGATTGCGGCATTCGTCATCGGGCTGCTCAATACCGTTGTGCGACCCATCCTGGTATTGCTGACACTGCCCATTTCCATCGTCACGCTCGGGCTGTTCCTTTTCGTGATCAATGCATTCATGTTCTGGGCGGCAGGGAGCATGCTGTCGGGTTTCGAAGTACGCGGGTTCGGCGCCGCCTTGCTGGGTTCGCTGATTTACTCGGTCCTGGGCATGGTCATTGACCTAGCGCTCCAGAGCATCTTCCCGAAGAAGTAGTTCCACCTCGCGCAGCCGGGTGTCCACGATGGACGCCTCTATATGGTCCACTGCGCCGCCCTTGCGCACCAGATCCTGCGCCGCCTTGAAGCGGTCCACTGCAGCGGCGTAGTCCAGAACGGCGACCTGGGCCTCGGCCGCTGCCCGGATCGAGCGCAGGTCCTGATCCTGCGCAGCATGGGATGCGGAGAGCATCTGCCAGGCTGCGGCATCGCGCGGACGCTGCGCCACCCACGTCTGCAGGCGTTGTGCCACGTCGCGCGCCCTCCCGGTACGCAAGCCGGCCTGCGCGGCAAGGAAGACATCCGGCCTGGCTTCAGACTGGAGGTTGACCAGCGCAGCAACGCGCTGAGGCTCGCCCGCCGCCAGAGCGATCTCCGCAGCCAGCAGCTTCGCAAGCCTCAAGCCTGCCGGGTCTGCGGCAACCACGGCATCAAGCCGGGCCAGGAGGCCGCGGGCCGCAGCAAAGTCCCGCAACCGGGCCTGAGCCAGTACCGCTGCATAGAGCACAGCCGCCTGCTTTGGCGCGGGCTCCGATGCCAGGCCTGGCAGGGCAGCTTCGGCAATACGGGCGCGCAGCGCATCAACCGCCGTCACTGACAGCGCCCGGGCCCGCGCTGCCACGACGGAGTGCTCCATGCCTGGCGGCTTCGGCTCGGGCCTGACACCCAGTTGCTGACGCGCCTGCATGGCGGCAATCCGCTCGGTCGTCATGGGGTGGGTCCGCAGGTAGGGAAAGGATCCGCTGTCATTGAGCCGGGCGGCCTGCTGGAGTTTGTCGAACATGGTGACGAAGCCCTGCCCGTCAAAGCCCGCCTGAACCAGGACACCATAGCCGATGCGGTCGGCCTCGCGCTCCATGTCGCGCGAGAAGTTCAGCTGGTTCTGGATGGCCAGGGCCTGGCCCCCGGTGATCAGCGCACTGCCCATGTCGGGATTCCTGCTGATGGCCATTGCGCCAAGGATCATCGCGCCGAGCATCCACGGCGTCATCCGCGTCTGCTGGGTGGTCATCCGCGCAATGTGCCGCTGGGTGACGTGGCTGAGTTCGTGGGCCAGCACCGATGCCAGCTCGTCCCGGTTGGCCACGACCCCGATGAGACCCAGGTGCATGCCCAGATAGCCGCCGGGCAAGGCGAACGCGTTGACTGACCGGTCGCGGCCCAGCAGGATCTCCCAGGCAAAGCGCTCGTCCATGTCGGCGTGGAGCTCGCCGCGCGCTCGGGCTGCGGCCAGCAGTGGCTGCCAGATGCCCTGTACGTATTCAGCCAGGACCGGGTCATCCACATAGTCCGGATCGCGATACAGCTCGCGCGCGATGCGTCCGCCCAGCCGGCGCTCCGCACTCACAGTCATTTCGCTCCCGTCGCCCAGCGTGGGCAACTGCGCCTGCGACAGGCCCGGCGGCGCGAGCATCGCCGCTGCCAGGGCGGCGCAGGTCAGGCGCCGGGCGAAGCGGCTGAGCCTTGAGCTGATGGGTGCGGTTGTGCGGGGCAAGTGGGTCAAAACGGATCCAGCGGCATGAAGGCGACCACCTGAGCGTTGCTCCGGTCAACAAGGACTGTCCAGAACGTCTTGCGGCCGACCATGGGGATGTAGCCAAGCTCATCGGCCTTGCGGCCAGTGTCAGCCACGGCCTTGTCAACCAGCGCCGCCTGGGCCGGCAGACGCTCCTTGAGTTCGCTCAATGGCTTGGCGGATTCCAGCACCTGAGTCCTGGCTGCATCATAGGTTTGCCAGAGATCGGGCCTGGCGCCGATGGGCACGCCGCCCATGTCAGCGAAGGTGGCGTCGATGCGCTCCCTGTCGTCCTTGAACGGGCGGACCGAGAGCAGGGAGGGCCCTGTCAAAGGCATGGTGGCCAGGCCCGGCGGCGCCTTGGCCAGCAGCTCTGGCGACACATCTGCGGCATGCACTGCGCGAAACCGGTAGACCTCGAAGACCAGGTGCACAGGCCGGGCTTCGAACACCGTCCACAAGCCGTATCCCAGGGCCGCCAGCTGGATCAAGCCGACGACAGCGAGATCACGGCGCAGGGATTTCAGTGGCTTGGCGCGGTTGAACACCGCGAACGTGATGAGCGGGCCGAGGAGGACGTCCACCGTCACGAGGATGACGAACAGCTCCCTGCCCCCGGATATTTCACGGTACGGATACGGGTACCAGATGCCAAAAACCAGCAAGCCTGCAAGCGCTGCAATGGCAAGGCTGATGCCAAGGTGGATTCCGGAGGCCCGGATGCGGTCTTTCCAGTTGAACATGGCCGTATGATGCTTCAAGGAGATAAACATTCTGTAAATGGTTTTTACCTGCCGGTTTTCAAGCTGGCTATCCAGTGCCAACAAGCGCCAATGACCACGCTCACCCATTTTGACGCCCAGGGCCAGGCCCATATGGTGGACGTCGCTGCCAAACCCGCAACGCACCGCATCGCCATTGCAGGCGGGCGGATCGAGATGCTCGCCGGGACGCTCGAGTTGATCCGCTCGGGCAGCGCGAAGAAAGGTGACGTTCTTGGCATTGCCCGCATAGCCGGCATCCAGGCGGCCAAGAAAACCAGCGACCTGGTTCCCCTGTGCCACCCCCTGGCACTGACCCGCGTGGCCCTCGAATTTGCGCTGCATGAAGCCGGCGCGGGAGGACCGGCAGTGTCCTGTACCGCTACTGTTGAAACAGTAGGCCCGACGGGTGTCGAAATGGAGGCGCTCACCGCCGTACAGGTCGCCCTGCTCACCATCTACGACATGTGCAAGGCGGTGGACCGTGGCATG